>NZ_JAZLLZ010000084.1:0-22715 GCF_045598405.1 Sodaliphilus sp. | reverse complement strand
CTTATGTTTGGATCTTACAAAAATGCAAACCGATACGTTCTCATACAAAGAGCATCCTTGTAGGAAATTTTCCTGTGGAGATGATTGTACATCAAATAAGACAGATTTAATATCAGTAACTTATAAATGCTAAAGTTAAGTAAAAAGGGCGATGTAATTCACATAATTACCGCACCCCCTATTATATTATGCCCGCAACGGGAGTTGCAGGGAGAAAAAGCATCATTCAGGATCTTGCCAGAAGATGTCGGGGTCGCTGGTGGTGTAGCGAGGGTGGGTATAGTAATTGAAACCAGAGGGAACGAGCTGGATGAACTCTGCCAATGAATTGCGATAACGTGACTCAGTGTTGAACTTGCACTCCATGGGACATGCGATGATGTAGAGGTTCTTTGCCATATAAGTTTCAAGATAGTACCCTTTATCCTGCTTGTTCTCGTTATTGTGGTTTGCCTCGTCGTTGAGCACCAGGGGACGACCGTCAACGAGACGTTCACGCACCTCGGCAATGCTCAGCATCACGTCGTTCTCATCGGTCACCCAAGCATTCATCGTGGGGTCAACATAGAGCCACTTGTGCATAGTCTCTGACCACACGCAGTTGATCACATGCGAGTCATAGTCGTTAGAGTCCATGGGCATGCAGCTCACAATTCGAGCTTTGAAACCCATCGACAGATACATCTCCATGAGCACAGTAGCGAGCTGGCGGCAGTTGATGCCGCGGCCAGTGACCTTGTAGTAGTGGTAGAGGTCGATGGCGTCGTTCTCGGCAAAGGCATAGTTGCTGCCGTCGTGGCGAATGGTGTTGTGGCAATAGGTGAGGATATTCTTGATCCTTGACAGTTCGTCGCCATTGCCGGCAACCGAGTCAAGGCGGAAATATTCGCGCACCTGCTTCAAGTTACCCTCATTCATAGACTGGTAGCGAAACGCGGGAATGGTGTCGACGTTTTCCTTGCAGTAAGGTCCCGATTGCTTAAGTTTATAGATGGGCTGGCGCATCTTCACTTCCTCAATTATTGCCTTGACTTGCTTGTCCTTAGCAATGGTGACGAGGTCGTTGTCGTTGATGTCCCACATGAGGTTGCCATAGTTGTCCCAACCCAGGTCAACCGACTTGCGCAGCATGGCGATTGCAGTTTTCTTCTTGCCTATGCGCGCATAGCAGCACGCAAGGTCGTAGTAATCGAACGACGCCATCTGGTTCAGCACAGCCTTGTCGATGCGGTGTTCGTCCTGCGGGAACTCCGCCGCCTCGTAGAGCGCCACCAGTTTCTCTAGCGGAACAATGCATGCGCCGAAGTCTTTGATGCTCTCGCGCTGGGTCTTGAGCAAAATAACACTGTCGCGGAACTCTTCAAACGTAAACACCTTGGCATCAGCAACCATCGCCATTGCGAATGCAGCAACAAGCATTGCAAAAAATCTCTTAGTAGTCATAATCCTTCGTTTTTTCTTTGTAATCTCTCAATTCTGTAATGCAAAATTACAATAATGATTCCTAATCACTATTGTAAAAAATGGACAAAGTGTTTACATGCTAAAAAAAGCATTCAATGCACCCACCTTATTTTATTTTCAAGGAAATGATTGCATGTATCGCTATGCTAGTGCCGTCGGCGAGAATGAGATGCTGGGTGTCGAGGGCAAGGCGCTTGACGGCGCCCGTGACGGTCATGTAACTGCCGCCTTGCTTGCGAGCATCGGGCACAAAGTGGGTGACTTCGACCACGGGATGATCGCTGACGCACTGCTGCAACTGGGCAAAGGCTTCGTTGAGCTCGTCATTGAGTGCCCCGTCGAGCTCAATCTGCTGGTCGGTGAGGCGGGCTGTCTCGGCAATGGCATCGTCATGGCCAGTGAGGGCGGCAAAGGGCGCAAACTGGGCTGCACGTGCCATCATCGACATGCGCCGGTGGTTCTTGGGCTCGGGGTGAGGCAGGTTGATTATGTCATCATAATTGTCTTCTATCATTTTTTTGTAAAAGTTTAAAGGTTTAATCGGTATTTTCTACATTTCGAGAAACACTCTGTCCCATTATCACTCTTATCCATAATCCATAATCTTTAATCCTTAATCTCTAATCCTTAATCTCTAATCTCTCACGCCTTGTGCCCTCCTATCTGTGCGTTACGGTCCTTGGCTGTCGCTCCCTCGGCGAAATTAAGTCCTTTGAGAATAGCGTTTTTGCCATATTTCTTCTTGATGTCGAGCAGGGTCTCCTGCATGGCGCGCTCGCGATCGAGCGTGGCGTTCTCCTCTCGGGTCTCGCGAGCAACTTGGTCCATGTCGGTAAACAAGTTGTACTCCACCTGCTTGTGCCTGTTTGCTGCAAGTTCTTCTCGCACCACGCGGTTGACGGTGATGTTGAGCCTGCGCACGAGCAGGTCGGGATTGACGATGCGGTCATATAGCTGGAGCGTTGCTTCGCGAATGAGTCGCGACGACGACGTCTGGCGGTCGAGGTTAATGGTGCCGTGCGAGTGCTTGGGCACACGGCGGCCATAGTAGTCCACACCCACCTCGCCATCATAGCGGGCACTTATCTCGGGTCGGGTGAGGCTCTCTATGTCGTAGCCTATGGTCACCACAAGCTGGTCGGTCACCAAGCGCTTGTCCACCAGGTCGAGAGCAACGGCATCGGCCATCTCCTGGATAACGATGCGCGCACGGGGCACGGTGTAGGCACATGTGAGCACCTGCCCGCTGCACAAACTGTTGGTCTCGGGACGATAGGCCTTGACCTTGTCTATGGTGCATGGTTCCCATCCCCAAGCGTGGTCGATGAGCAACTCGGCGTTGACACCGAAGAGTTTATACAAGAACTCCTCGTTTCGGAGCGACAGCCGGGCAATCTTGCCCATGGTGTCAATGCCATACTGCTCCAGACGGCTAGCTATGCCCCGCCCCACTCGCCAAAAGTCGGTGAGCGGACGATGGTTCCACAGCTTTTGACGATAAGAGATTTCATCGATCTCGGCAATGCGCACGCCATCCTTGTCGGCAGGCATGTGTTTTGCCACTATGTCCATCGCCACCTTGCACAGATACATGTTGGTGCCTATGCCTGCTGTCGCAGTGATGCCCGTCTGCGCCAGCACGTCGCGCACAATGGTCATCGCCAGGTCGTGAGGCGTCTGCTTGTAGACCGAAAGGTAATTGGTCACGTCCATGAACACCTCATCGATGCTATAGACATGTATATCCTCGGGGGCGACATACTTGAGGTAAATCTGATAGATGCGTGTGCTGTACTCGATGTAATGTGCCATGCGCGGGGGCGCCACCAGATAATCTATGGCAAGCTCGGGATGTTGCTTGAGCTCGTTGTCAAATACCGACTTGCCCGTGTATCGCCTGCCTGGCGCATTGAAGTTGCGCTCCACATTGGCCTGCCGCACACGCTGCACCACCTCGAAGAGGCGTGCGCGTCCACCGATGCCGTAGGCCTTGAGCGACGGTGACACTGCCAGGCATATGGTCTTATCGGTGCGGCTGCTATCGGCCACAACAAGGTTGGTAGAGAGCGGGTCAAGCCCTCTCTCCACGCACTCTACCGAAGCATAGAACGACTTCAGGTCGATAGCAATATATGTGCGATTGTCAGGTTTCATGTATGTGAGTTTCTGGCATGGTGCATGCATTGCAAATTTTGCGTAAAGGTACACATATTTCTCCTTAATTCAAAATGAATGCAAGGGGAAATTTCGTTTTCATAGTAAAAAAAACAGGCCGCCACTTGCGCTCATTGCGAGGCGAGTGACGGCCTGTGTCTATTACTATCTAGCGACCCTTATTGAAACAAAATCTTATTGATGACAATGTTCAAGTCATCAATATCCACATTGCCGTCGTGATTGACATCGGCACGACCGTCATACTTGTCGGCAGGTACAAGGGTGAGGATAACATTAATTAGTGTATTCACATCATCAACGTCAACACTTCCGTCGCCATTAACGTCACCATCGATGCCACGTTCCTGAACCAAAGTGAAAGAGATAGTAGAGGCCTTGATGCGGTCGGTGATAGAAACCACCTGACGGCGACTATTTATTCCAGCTGGCAGTGGTTCGCACTGTATGGCGAGGGTGTCGAGGGTGAGTTCGTTAGGCTTGCTCACTATGGTTGCCCAGTCGCCTGCCGCGGCAGCAGGGTTGTCATAGCCGAAGATTGAGAAAATCTGCTGTTCAATAGTTCCACCCTCGGCAGGGACACGTATCTCGTCGGTGCCAACGGGCAAGAGCGAGATAACCGAGTGAGCCACTGCTGGCCAAATGTAGAATGAAGTACCTTTAGTGACATCAAAATATCCTGCGACAGGACGCCATGTGTCGCGCACACGCATGTAGGCGGTATTCTCGCCAGCACGCAACGCTGCCGTGGCAAACGACACGTCAAGGCTATCGTTCTTCTCGGGAATGCCGTCCACCACGATGAAAAACTCATCATCAACCACCTTGGGGCCACACTCAAACCATGTGCCGCGCAACGTGGTGGCTGTGCTGGTTTCGACATCAATGACACGCCACCAGAAGGAGTCAAGCTTCTTGTCGGGCAGGCCATCTTTTGCAGTGTATAGGTGCACCCCTATGTTGGCAATCTGATCGGCAATGCCCTGGGCGCTTGCTGTCTCGAAGAACACTAGTGCGCCATAAACCATCACCGGGCGTGAGGGTTTAGAAAATCGCTCGCCGTAGGCATTGATTTTCATCGTGTTTGCACCTGGGAATGTACCCGACCCTTCGAGGTCGTAGGTCACCGGATAGTCGCTCTTGAGCTGGTTATTAATATATCCGTCATACTCTACCGAGACATCAAGAGCATCGGTAGAAGTGCCATGCTGGTTGGCCACGGTGAGATCCACGTGCTGCTGGTGCATGAAGTCGTAAGCCACACTGGGGTTACAGAATGTGGATGTAGCGGGATTGGCTCCGGCAAACGTCCAGTTCCACCTAGTAGGGCATCCGCTCGACGCATCTTGATACTGCACAGGCACAAGGGGGGCAACCATGGGCAGATAGGTGTCACTGTAACGGAAGGTGGCTGGAGGCATGATGCGCGCCACGGGAGCCTCGCCTGTAACGCTCACAAAGGCACTGCGGGTCGATGTGCTGGTCTTGCCATCGGTGCCCGTGACAGTGAGGGTGACGTCATAGTTGCCGTCCTCGCGATAGAACACGGCGGGCAGCGGGTCGTTGCTCTCGCTGGGCGTACCACCAGGGAACGACCACTTGCGGCTGGCGATATCGCCAGTGGAAATGTCAACAAAGTTTATGGTCTCGCCTGTCTTGACCTTAACTCCGTCAACCTCGGCAAGACCATCGACTGTAACGCCGTCAATCGAGAAGTCGGCCATATAGCCGCCTGTCTTGAACGAATCCTTTGTGCCCGGGCCATAGGTAAAGCGCAGCTGCACCTGCTGTCCCACAAAGTCGGCAAGCGATGCCTCGATGTTGTGCCAGCGCCACGAGTTCTCTCCCACTTCCATGGTGCTGTTCCACACCTCGGTCGAGGTGGCAAAGCCGTCGGCCGATGCAGTAATGCTAAGTACTGCATAGTCGTTAAAATTCTGGCTGTATCCTATCCATGCATGCAATGCGCCATTAGCAGGCACGGTGACTGCGGGGCTTGTAGCATAGGCTATGGCACGGCGATAGGTTTGATAAGGACCTTCCATGTATAGCGACTGGACATCATTGGGATCAATGGCACTAAACGTCTGTGTGCCAGTTGTGGGTTTAAGCTTGACAGTGACGTATTTGTCCTTGTCGGGGGTAATAGTCCAACCTGCGCTGCCAGCGTCGAAGTTCTCACTCCACACGGCGCGCTGTGCGTCCTTGCCTTGCACCGTGAAAGAAGCGTTAAGCGACTCTGTGGTGTTGACACGTGCACGCACCGCCTTGCGTGCGGGTTTTGCGATAGACTTGCCCTCAAACTGGGGCTTGGTATCAACGTTGCGCAACACGGTAGCAACCTGGGCACATGCCAGAGCTGCGATCAGCGCACAAGCGGTAATTGTAAATTTTCTCATTCTATTGATTGTTTAGGGAGTTGTTTACATGAGGCTCTCCACATTAAGGGAGAGCCTCATGACCAATGATAGGAATGTTACTTCACAAACTTGATGACATGCAGCTTGCCTGCGATTGTGACTTGTGCCACATAGATGCCACTAGCAAGATGCGACACGCTCACAGCGCCATCTACATTGTCGGCAGCTAAAACATTCATGCCGTTTACTGCATTCACTGTGACACTGGCGGTGCCATCTACAGCGATTGTCTGTGTTGCCTTGTCGTAGCGGCATGCACCAGCAGCAATGTCGCTGATACTTGTCGAGGGATCGGGCTTAGGATCGGTGATCTCAACCTTTGTAGAACCCACATAGACGCCCCATGAGTCTTGCGATTTGTTATGGAAACCAATGTAGTAGATGCCCGAAACGGGGAGTTCATACTCTACCTCGCGCTCGCTATACATAGAAGATTGCAGCGCATTAGCATCAACGCTCTCTATCACCTCAAAGTAGTCGGCATCCATCAGGTTTGACTCATTGCCTGCCACGGGAGCACTGGCAACAACAACCTCATACTCGTCGCTGTAACGGTAACTGTAACCCTTCACCTTGTAGGTGAGTTTGTGTGTACCAGCCTGTGTGTGGAAGGGAGGAGTGAAAGCATAGTCATCAGCCTTCTTGAAGCTAGTGTACTGGAGTTCGTTGTTCTTATAAACCCATCCATAGCCGTCGTTATTGTTGTCCACGATAGTCCACAGTGCCATATGGTCGGCATCGGTCATGTCGGCTACATAGGGAAGTTCGAGCGCACCGCCAAAGATCACCGCGTTGCTGGTCACGCCCTCGCTCTCCAGGTCGCCGTCAGCGGCATATACGGTGTAACTATAATTGGCAAGAGGAAGTTCACTATAGTCGGTGAAATAGACAGTAGCGCAGGCATCGTCAACGACTGTGTTGTCGGGATTGCGCACGATGCGATAAGTAAGCGCATCGGTGTTGATGTAACCGCCATGAACACCGGCAACGGGAGCCGACCAAGCGATATAGGGTAATCCCTCGGCATCAGCAAGGACGAGCTCGCTCACACCGGTAGGCGTGTCCTGGCCTATCCAGGGCGATGTCACTGTGGCAGCATCGCCAGCTGCATCGTTGAGATATGCGACCACGCTGTAAGTATAATTGCCGGCAGCATCCACCTCGTCCTCGATTTGAGACTGTGAACCCACCTCGGGAGCATCAAGCGATGCAATGACAAAATCGCCACGGATCACATCCACTCTGGAGATGGATTCGAGTGCATTGCCAGCCTTATCCACTGCGGGATTTGTCCACTTGACTGTGGCCTTGAGAGCGCCAGCAGCAGCAGGTTGAACAGCGAGGTCGGTTGCCACGCCTGGAGTAACGACGCTTTCCTCAATGAGGATGTTGTCGAGGAAAATTGCATAAGCGCTTGACTGACCCAGAACACGGAAGCCCACGTTGTAACTGCCATCATTGGGCACAGTGAAGTAAACTTCTTTAGTTGCCATGAGTGCGCTGGTAATCTGCTCGTTGAATATCTCGTTTCCTTGAGCCTCGGCTGTTGTGCCTGCGCCCACGCTCACGTGCAGGTTTTTGTAGTTGTTGGACGACACTGCGTTTTCAAGTCCTGTTGAGAACGACAGTTTGTAGGTCTTGCCCGCCTCCATCTTGATAGAGGGAGTGATCAGCCATGCGTCAACGTCAGTTCCGCCCCAGTATTGAGCAAGTTTCTTGCTGCTATTGTAGGTCCAGAGCTTTGAAAAGGCAGGGTTGAACGAGGTGAAGAAATCAAATGTGTCGGCACTATCAAAGTTCTCACTGTAAGGAATAGTGAAAGCACCGCCTGCTGCGACAGTAACAGTTGCCGATGAACCTTCCTTCTCGTCGTAAGTGGGATAAACCGTATATTTGTACTTGGCAAGCCCGTCAACAGTGTCCACATAGGGAAGTTCGCCTTGCCAACTTGTAGCGATAACAGTGCCGTCGCGTGTGATGCGATAGGTCACGGATGCGGGGTCTATGTAACCGCCATGGGTTCCCTCGGTGGGAGCATCCCATGTGAGCGAAACCTGTGTTTCGGCAGCAATGCCGGTGAGATTAGTCACTGCCTTGGGGGTATCCTTGCCTATCCAGGGAGATGTCACTTGAGTTGCTGTGCCAGGAGCATCGCCGTCGGCATTGTAGGCAAGCACCGAGTACTTGTAGGTACCGGCTGCTGTGAGAGTTTCGTCAGTATAGGTCATCGCCTGCCCCACGGTTGCAGGAAGATCAGCAATCTGTTCAGTGCCGCGCATGACCTTCACACCTGTAAGGCTCTCAAGTGCACCGCCATAATTAGACTTGCTGGGGGCTGTGAAGCTAAGCTTTGCGCTCAAAGCACCTGCCTCGCCAGCTTCAACTGTCAAGTCGGTAATCTGGGCAGGATAAACTGTGGCCTTGCTGATTTCAAACTTCTGGAAACCGAAGTTTCCCATCCACGCCTTGCTATAAACATGCACACCCAGGTAGTATGTTCCTGTCGCACTGGGAATAAATGTGCAGGTCTGCTTTGAGTAGAGTTTTGAAGAAAAACTCTCATTCTTGGCTAGAATAGTGCTCTGCGCTGCAACGCTGGCAGCATCGCCCACCGTGATAGCATACATCTGCTTGTCGCTTGAGTAGCTAGACCGCTGCACAACATAGTAATCGATGTTGTAGGTCACGCCAGCCTCGAGCGTTACTGCCGGTGAAATGAGCCAGTCGTTAGCTGCATTTTTTGTATCCTCGGCATACTGCGCGTCGCCGCTGTTATAGCTCCATGTGTTAGGGCTAGTCGCAGCATTGTCGTCAATCACCGTCCACGACGCAAACGCATCAGCATCGGGGATGGCGAGGGTCGCAGGTACAGTCACCTGTGCCCATGCCGCTGCACTCATGCCGGCAGCAAGCATCAATGTCAAAATCTTTTTCATTGCAAAATTGTTTTTATTAATGTTGTTTAACTGTTTCCATAATCAATAGTAACTACTCTGCATCTGAACTCCCCGCGCGGATCTCACCGATTTCACTGATGAATTTTATTAAAAATATAAATTTCATCAATAATAATATCTTCGAGTGAAATCTGGGCGGGGTGTCCGCTTATACCATTTTCAAATGTCCCTTCAGTCAAGAAACATGTTCTATGAGAGAACTATTGAGCGTCATTGACTTCGGGCGCACTCTCCAACACCTCGCGGGCACGTTCCAGGTCACGGCGCATCACCATCACCCTCACCGGAGACATGAGCATCACATTGCTGTAATCGTCTTCCATCACACCGGCAGTGATGCCGTTTGACTCAAGAACACCCTTGATGATATTGGCATCAACAGGGTTAGCATATTTACCAAATACTACGATGTCGTTATCCTTTTCCATAATAATATTTTTTACTTGATATTGCGTCGGTTAAGCTCTGCCTGGTAGCGTCGGGCATTGGCCATGTGCGTGCCATAGTCCACGGCAAAGTTGTGATAACCGCTGAAGTCTTCCTTGGCACACATATATATATAGTCGTGGGCGCGCGAGTTAAGCGCAGCCTCGATGGTCTTCTTCTCGGGCAAGCGTATGGGACCCGGGGGCAAGCCCTTGACACGATAGGTGTTCCACGGAGAGTCAACCTCGGTCATTGCATGAGTGAGACGTCTGATTGAGAAATCACCCAGGGCAAATTTCACCGTAGGATCGGCCTGAAGCATCATGCCCTGCTGCACACGGTTGATATATAGCCTTGCCACCTTACCACGCTCATCGCTCTTAATGGTCTCCTCCTCAGTGATCGAAGCGATAACCTCAAGTTGCTGCGGAGTAAGGCCCAGGGCTTTAGCCTTGGCCAGGCGCTCCTCGGTCCAGAACTTATTATAGAAATCATTGAAGCGGTCAAGCAGTTGCTCGGGAGTCACGTCCCAGAAGAACTCGTAGGTGTCGGGCCACAGCATGCCAGTGATATTGTCGGGCGTGCGTCCATACTTCGCACACAGCTTGGGGTCGTTGAGCGCAGCCAGGAGCGTGTCCTTCTCCACCATGAACTTAGCCGAGAAACGCGAGGCAAACTCCTCCTTTGTGCGCACATTGTTAAAAGTAAACCTCACCCCGCACTCATCACCGTTGCGCAACAGCCGCATGGCATGATACACACTCATGCCCTCTTTAATCTTGAAAGCACCTTGACGCTTCGAGAGGTCAGAGCCTGTAAGTTTGAGCAACGTCTCCACGCGGTCGGCATAATCATTGTCAACCTCAGCCCTGATCGAGTCACACACCGACTCGACTGACGCCCCCTTGCGTATCTTAATCAACCCGTCGCAAGGAGCGCCACTCATGAAATAAGGCACACCCAGCAATGCGGCCACCACTCCCAGAGCAGCAAGACACACTGCAGCAATAATGATTTTCTTCTTCTTATCTTTCATCTGTGTTCGGTATAAATCAGATGCAAAAATACACATTAATTAAATATCAAGCACCAAAAAGCCCCAAAAAACGTGCTAATATCAAATTATTTCATTTTTTTTCAAAAAAACTTTGGTAGAAACAAAAAAAAGCCTTAACTTTGCACTCGCTAAAGAAAAATCAGCCTATAGCAACCGGAGAGGTGGGTGAGTGGCTGAAACCAGCAGTTTGCTAAACTGCCGTAGGGGTAACCCTACCGCAAGTTCGAATCTTGTCCTCTCCGCAAATAAGACCTTACAAGTGTCTATATGACGATCTTGTGAGGTTTTTTGTGTCGAAAATATTGCACAAAATTGAAGAAGGCAAATGTATAGGTGGGTTCTATTATATGTCGAGGCGATTTTGAGAGATGTTTTGAGTAAATTTTATTATAACGCCGGAGTCGTTACACTGCATCGTAACCGATGGTCGAGACCGTCGGAGATACCGAAACAGGTTCAAAAGCGACCGAAATAATAATTTATCTTTTCTCATAATTAATAGAACCCACCATATGTCTTTTCATAGGCGATGGACTCCATTTTTAGGTTATGAATCGGTTATGAACTATATTTCTTAAAAATATGTATGAATATGGTCTGAAATACGGAAAAAAAATGTAACTTTACCAACACATTTTTAACAGATACTTATTTCAACCTATACAAGATAAGACTATGGCAGTTCCTTTAATCAGTGTAATATCTGTGACATTCAATGCGTTGGACGACTTGCGTAAGACAGCAGAAAGCGTCTGGGCGCAGGACTATAAAAATCTGGAGTTTGTCGTCATAGATGGCGCATCGGTTGATGGTACGGCGGAGTGGCTTCGAGAGCGTTCGTCGGACTCTCGTATGTTATGGGTTAGTGAAAAGGATCGTGGTATATATGATGCTATGAACAAGGGCGTACGACTCTGCCATGGAGAGTGGGTGTGCTTTATGAATGCCGGTGATTCGTTTGCTTCGCCCAACAGTTTAAGTCTCATTGTCAAAGAACTATCAAATCCACAAAACGATGTTGTTTATGGTAGTGTGAATGTGATTAAAAATTTCGGCATGATAACTGTTCGCCCACGTGGCCTCGACTTGCTACGACGTAAGATGGCTTTTTGTCATCAGGCATCATTGAGTCGCAGAAGTCTCCTTATAGAGCATCCTTTCAATCTTGAATATCCTATAGTAGCAGACTATGACTTTTTCCATTGGTGCTACACTAGTGGCAAGACATTTTGCCAGGTCAATTATGAGTTGGCAAATTTTGAGGCAGAGAATGGGACCTCGTCCAAGCATCGCCTAAAGGTGTTACGAGAATGTGGCAGAATTTCGGGTCGAAACAAGACCCTCGGAGGAACACTCGAATACATCGGCCAGAGCTTTGAGGTGGGTTTCAATAAGTTGTATCGTTTTGTGATACCTTCATCGCTGATTAAGAAGATTCGGGCACTGAATTATAGCAGAAAACGCCCTCAATGCTGATATTGCACTGAGGGCGTCTTTATGTTTCTGTTTAGCGAATGGTCTGGCCGGCAGCCCGCAGGTCTGCGACCAGCGGTTAACCAAAGTTACGACCTCCCTGAGGTCTAAAAAATCCACAATATATATATTTTCAATGAAAAAATCAGTGAGATCCGCGCGGGGAGTTCCATTGGTGAATAGTTACACAATGGATTAAGGTTGCTAAATTATGTTTAGGTAGCGGCTGTTTAAAGCCTCCTTCGTTAATGAGGGATGTGTGCAAAAAGGATAAAAGCGCATGTCTTTTTTAAGAATATTGCATAATAATTTGCATATATAGAATATTTATATTAATTTTGCAACGTAGTAATGTATAAATATAGTTTTATTCACTTTGAGATGACTCAAATTAGTGCAAATATTATGTGGTGGCGCGCTTGGTGATCAATATCGCGAAGCTGTTCATTATATATATTACACACAAGTCCTTCGCGATGCACATTGCGAGGGACTTTTGATTACAGACAACTTGACACGACACATACAATTATGACAGAAACTAACAACAGGCAATCATTCCAGATCGACGGCGAGGGCTATTATGGCAACTTCGGCGGGGCCTACGTGCCCGAAATCCTCTACGGTGCAGTGCAGCAGTTGCAGAATAGTTACCGCGAGATAATCGAGAGCGATGAGTTCCAGCGTGAATACATGGAACTGCTGCGCGACTATGTGGGTCGCCCGTCGCCACTCTACCTGGCACGCCGGCTGAGCAAGAAATATGGCTGCACCATCTACCTCAAGCGTGAGGACCTTAACCACACCGGTGCACACAAGATCAATAACACCATAGGTCAGATATTGCTCGCCAAGAAAATGGGCAAGAAACGCATCATCGCCGAGACAGGTGCGGGACAGCACGGCGTGGCGACTGCCACCGTGTGCGCTCTCATGGATATGCCGTGCGTGGTGTATCAAGGTGCGCTCGACGTTGAGCGACAGCACACCAATGTGGAGCGCATGCGCATGCTGGGAGCCGAAGTGCGTCCCGTTTACACCGGCAACCACACGCTCAAGGATGCCGTGAACGAGGCGATACGCGACTGGTGCTGCC
This sequence comes from Sodaliphilus sp., assembly GCF_045598405.1. Lineage (NCBI taxonomy): Bacteria > Pseudomonadati > Bacteroidota > Bacteroidia > Bacteroidales > Muribaculaceae > Sodaliphilus > Sodaliphilus sp. Next base: position 9,647 of record NZ_JAZLLZ010000084.1, on the reverse strand, counting down.
ACCCTGCCGACACCTTCTACATCATAGGCTCAACAGTGGGACCGCACCCCTATCCCGACATGGTGGCACGCCTGCAGAGTGTCATCAGCAAGGAAATTAAAGAACAACTCATGGAGAAGACAGGGCGTGACTATCCCGACCATCTCATCGCATGCGTGGGTGGCGGCAGCAACGCGGCTGGCACGGTGTATCACTACATTGACGACGAGCGCGTCAACATCACTCTGGCCGAGGCTGGAGGACACGGTGCCGACACCGACTTCACCGCTGCGACCATCCACGCCGGGAAGCTGGGTATCATCCACGGAAGCAAGACCCTGGTGATGCAGACGCCCGACGGACAGATTATGGAAGCCAACACCATCTCGGCAGGCCTCGACTATCCTGGCATAGGCCCCATGCACGCCAACCTGGCTGCACAGCACCGCGCCACTGTGTTCTCTATCAACGACGACGAGGCAATACGCGGCGGATATGAGCTTACCCGCCTTGAAGGCATCATTCCCGCCATCGAGAGCGCTCACGCCATTGCGGTGCTGGAGAAAATGGACTTCAAACCCACCGACGTGGTGGTGCTCACAGTGAGCGGCCGCGGCGACAAAGACGTAGAAACTTATCTGGACAACAAGCAAATGGCAGGAGAATATGGCAACTTCTAAATTCAACTACAAGACATCAACACGCACCATTCTGGCCGACATGTACACCCCCGTGGCCTTGTATATGCGTCTGCGCGACCTCTATCCTCAAAGCGCGCTCATGGAGAGCAGTGACTATCACAGCCACGACACAGCCCGTTCGTTCTTTGGAGTGAATCCTGTGGGCAGCATTGCCATTGATCATGGCGTGGCACGCATGCTGTTTCCCGACGGCACAATCGAGGAAAAACCCATCACGGCATCATATCCTGTGGAAAAGGCCATCAACGAGTTCATCGGTTCGTTCAACGTCGAGGGCGAGGGCAAGGAATACTGCGGTCTCTATGGCTACACATCGTTCAATGCGGTGCACTACTTTGAAAACATCGATGTGAAGGATGAGACACAGAGCCGCAACGATGCACCCGACATCTATTACATCCTCTACAAGGACATCATGGTGATGGATCACATGAACAACAAGCTCACATTCGTGGAGATGCTTGCCCCTGGCGAGGAATGCCAGATTGACCAACTGCAGGTGAGCATCAACAAGACCAACGTGAAACCTTTTGAGTTTCATCCCGTGGGCGAAACCACCAGCACCATCACCGACGAAGAGCACAAGGCCAACATACGCCGCTGTGTGGAGCACTGCAAGCGCGGCGATGTGTTCCAGATAGTGGTGTCGCGTCGCTTCGTGCAGCACTATGAGGGCGATGACCTGCAGCTTTACCGCGCGTTGCGCAGCATCAACCCCTCGCCTTACTTGTTCTACTTCGACTTCGGCGGGTTCCGCATCTTCGGTTCGTCGCCCGAGACCCATTGCCGCATCAACGGCAGCAGAGCCTACATCGACCCCATTGCCGGCACCACGCCGCGCACAGGCAACCCCGACGAGGACCGCAAGAATGCCGAGTATCTCAAGGCCGACCCCAAGGAGAATGCCGAGCACGTGATGCTCGTGGACCTGGCGCGCAACGACTTGAGCCGCAACTGCACTGACGTGAAAGTGGACTTCTACAAGGACATGCAGTTTTATAGCCACGTCATCCACTTGGTGTCACGCGTGAGCGGCGAACTGCCTGCCGGTGCCGACAAGATCAAGGCATTTATCGACACCTTCCCAGCAGGCACTCTCTCGGGAGCCCCCAAGGTGCGCGCCATGCAGCTCATCACCGAAATGGAACCACACAACCGCGGTGCCTACGGCGGATGCATCGGATTCATAGGACTAAACGGTGACCTCAACCAGGCTATCGTGATACGCACCTTCATCAGCCGTAACAACACCTTGTGGTTTCAAGCCGGCAGCGGCGTGGTGGCCAAGAGCAACGACGAGTATGAGTTGCAGGAGGTGAACCACAAACTGGGCGCTCTGGTCAAGGCAATCCACATGGCAGAAGAAATGTAACACTTAACCCCCTCACGATACACAATGAAATTAGTCATCATAGACAACTACGACTCGTTCACCTTCAACCTCGCGCATCTGGCCAGCTCGCTCGGCGCCGATGTGACAGTGGTGAGAAACGACCAGTTTGCACTCGAAGACCTCGAGAAATACGACAAGATAATCTTGAGCCCCGGCCCCGGCATCCCCGAGGAGGCTGGCCTGCTGCTCGACGTGATACGCACCTATGCCCCCACCAAGCCCATGCTGGGCGTGTGCCTAGGTCATCAAGCCATAGGCCAAGTGTTCGGAGGCACGCTTGAGAACTTGAGCGAAGTATTCCACGGAGTTGCTACCGAGGGTACCGTGATAGGCAATGACTACATCTTTGCCGGACTTCCCGCCCACATCACCATGGGACGGTACCACTCGTGGGTAGTGAGCCGCAAGGGACTGCCCAGGGAACTGGAAATCACCGCCGTGAGCAACGAGGGGCAGATCATGGGACTGAAGCACCGCAACTATGACGTGCACGGCATCCAGTTCCACCCCGAGTCGGTGCTCACCCCCGACGGAGCGCAAATCATCAAGCAATTCCTAGAACATTAAGTCGCTCCACACTAAACTAATAAAATAATCATTTTAGCATATATACATCTCATTATTATGAAAGAAATACTCAAGCGTGTGCTCAACAACGAAACGCTCACAAGAGAAGAAACCCACGATATACTCATCGAGATAACTAAAGAGACTATCCCCGCCGAGCAGATTGCAGCCCTGCTCACCGCGCTGCAAATGCGCGGAGTGACCGTGGAAGAGCTCGTAGGATTCCGCAGCGGAATACTCGAGACCGGCATCAACGCTCAACTCGACGCAGAGTCCTACATCGACGTGGTGGGCACCGGCGGAGACCAGAAGAACACCTTCAACATCTCCACCTGCGCATCATTCGTCATTGCCGGCGCGGGCTACAAGGTGGCCAAGCACGGCAACTATGCCTCTACATCGGTGAGCGGATCGAGCAACGTGATCGAAGGACACGGCGTGAAGTTCACCAACAACCTCGACACGCTCAACCGCAGCATCAACGAGTGCGGCATCGCCTATCTGCATGCTCCTATGTTTGCCCGCGCCATGAAGTTTGTGGCACCCGTGCGCAAGGCATTGCAGTTCCCCACATGCTTCAACCTGCTGGGGCCGCTCGTTAATCCCGCTAGACCCAAGTACCAGCTGCTGGGCGTGGCCAACCTGGGGCAAATGCGTCTATACAGCAGTGTGTTCCAGACCCTGGGCGTGAAATACGGCATTGTGAACAGCATCGACGGATATGACGAAATCTCGCTCACTAGCGACTTCAAGGTGACCACCAACAGCGTGGAGAAGATCTATGCACCTGGCGACCTGGGGCTGCCCGTTGCTAATCCTGTGAACCTCTACGGCGGCGAGACTCGCGAGGAGGCAATCAAGATATTTGACAACGTGCTTCGCAACGAGGCTCTTGAGGACCAGAAGAATGTAGTCCTGGCCAATGCCGCTTATGCCATAGGCATCATTGAGCCGCAGATGGACATCGCCCAGACCGTAGCAATAGCACGCGAGAGCCTCGAGAGCGGCAAGGCCTACGAAGTACTCAAGAAATTCGTCGAGATCAACTCTTGATTTTTTGAATTAAAGTAACATATCCACTATGGCTGATATACTCTTTGACATCGTCAACCACAAGCGCGTTGAGATTGCTGCCGCACGTGCTGCATTGCCTCTGGAGCAACTCCAGTTAATGGTTACTCCGCTCATGAACCTACCGGTGCCCAGCATGAGCAAGGCGTTGAGCCAGTCTAGAAGCGGCATCATCGCCGAGTTCAAACGCAAAAGCCCGTCTAAAGGGTGGATCCACGAGGATGTTCAAGTCGAGGACGTCACTGCACTCTACCAAGCTGGCGGTGCATCGGCCATAAGCATTCTCACCGACGAGAAGTACTTTGGCGGCTGCGACGATTTCATCAGCCGTGCCAGGGCTTGCGGAGTGACTATCCCTGTGCTCTACAAGAACTTCGTCATCGACGAGTACCAGCTATACCAAGCGCGCCTGTGCGGAGCTTCGGCAGTGCTGCTCATTGCCGCTTGCCTCACCATTGAGGAGTGTCGCTCGCTCATGGACAAAGCACATGCGCTGGGCCTAGAGGTGCTGCTTGAAATGCACAGCGAGAGCGAACTCGCCTATGCCGAGCTTAACCCCGACATGTGCGGCATCAACAACCGCAACCTGGGCACATTTGTCACCGAGGTGAGCAATTCTTTCCGCATGGCCCAACTTCTGCCCGACGACGCAGTCAAAGTGAGCGAAAGCGGCATCAGCGATCCCGATACAGTGCGACAGCTGCGTGAGGCCGGGTTCAGAGGGTTCCTCATCGGCGAGCAGTTCATGAAACACGAGCACCCCGGCGAGGCGCTCAAGCAATTCATCGAGGCACTATGATAGTCAAGGTGTGTGGCTTGCGCGACAGCACCAACGTGGCACAGGTGGTGCAGGCTGGTGCTTCTAGGATAGGCTTCATTTTCTTCGAGAAGTCGAGCCGCAACGTGGTTAACGTGCCTCATGTCAGCTCTCACGTGCCACGGGTGGGGGTCTTTGTCGATGCTCCCGTCGAGACTGTGGTCTTGAAATACCAGGAGTTCGGCTTGTCGTTCGTGCAGTTGCATGGAAACGAGAGCGTGCACTATATCAAGGAATTGCGTGCTGCACTGCCTCACGTCAAGGTGACCAAGGCCATCAGCGTTGCCTGCGATGACGACATCGACCGATACTTGATGTATGAAGGCCTAGTGGACGAATTTCTGTTTGACACCAAGTGCGACACCGTGGGCGGCAGCGGGCGGCAGTTTGACTGGTCGGTGCTCAAGCGCTACAAGGGAAGCACACCATTCTTGTTGAGCGGCGGCATAGGTCCCGACGATGCCCACATAGTGAAGGCGTTCAACCACCCGCGCTGCATTGGCATCGACATCAACTCAAAGTTTGAAACGGCTCCCGCTCTCAAAGACGCGCAAGCCATAACAAAATTTATCAACGAAATAAATAACGACACAAGAGATATGAACCGCATCAATCAACTTTTCTCAACACGAGGCGACAAGAAACTACTTTCGCTCTATTTTTGTGCAGGTTATCCCACACTCGATGGCACTGGCGACGTGATCAAGGCTATGCAGGAGCATGGCATCAGCATGGTGGAGGTGGGATTCCCATTCAGCGACCCCATGGCCGACGGCCCTGTGATTCAGAATGCTGCCACCAAGGCTCTTGCCAACGGCATGACCATCCAGAAACTATTCGACCAACTCGAAGCCATCAAGCACGACGTGCACATCCCCCTGGTGCTCATGGGCTATCTCAACGTGGTGATGCAATATGGCATCGAGGAGTTCTGCGCCAGTTGCGTGAAGAGCGGTGTGAGCGGTGTCATCATCCCCGACCAGCCCTTCAAGGACTATCTCGAGCAGGTAAAACCCATCGCCGATCGCTATGACCTGCGCATAATCATGCTCATCACGCCCGAAACAAGCGAGGAGCGCGTGCGATTCATCGACCAGCACACCGACGGCTTCATCTACATGGTGTCGTCGGCTTCGACAACAGGCGCGCAGAAGAGCTTTGACGAGGCCAAGCAAGACTATTTCCGACGCATCAACGCCATGAACCTCAATAATCCGCGCATGATAGGTTTCGGCATCAGCAACAAGCAGACCCTAGAGAGCGCGCAGGCCAATGCCGCCGGAGCAATCATCGGCAGCAAGTTCGTCACCCTGCAAGGCGAGACCTCGACACCTCACGAGGCTCTATCACGGCTCATGGACGCTCTGAAAAAATAAAAACGGCATAATATTTTGGGCAGATTAGGTTTTATTATTACATTTGCACTCGTTATTTAAACGATACTGATATGAAGATTAGAATTTTTATCCTGTCTGCCCTTATTGTGGCATCTGCATGCATTGCCGCCAACGCACAAGACCTGCTTGCCGGCAATTATAAGAAAGCACTCATCATCGGAGCCCACCCCGACGACCCCGAGTCTATGGCCTATGGCACCGCCCTGCGCCTGCGCGAAATGGGCTGTGACGTGGTGACGGTGTATCTCACTCGCGGCGAAGCCGGTATCCCCGGCAAGACGCACGACGAGGCTGCCGCCATACGCACCGCCGAGTGCGAGAAGGTGACAGCGATGACTGGCATACGCCACCTGTTCCTCAACCAGATAGATGGCAGCAGCGAAGTGACCAACGAGCGTTACCTTGAAGTGAAAGAGCTTATCGAGCGTGAGAACCCCGACCTGGTGATTACCCACTGGCCCATCGACTCGCACCGCGACCACCGTCATGCCGCACTCCTTGCCTACGACGCATGGCGACGCACAGGACGACACTTCGACCTTTTCTATACCGAGGTGATGACTGGTCTGCAAACCACCAATTTCAATCCCACGCACTATGTCGATATCACCCCGGTGCGCCAGCAGAAGCTCGACGCCTATCTCGTGCACGTGAGCCAAATGACCGACGGCAACGTGGCCAAGTATCACGACACCATGGAAAGGATGCGCGGACTGGAGTGGCAATGCCAGTGGGCCGAAGCCTTCATCAAAGCCATCTGGCCCAAAGTAGATTAAATCCCATCTCCCTCTGCGGTTTATTTCTGTTTTTGTCCTTTTCCCCATCATTTTAGGCTAATAACCCTAATCCAATACTCCGTGGGTGATTGGATATGTAAAGTTTCTGTGGGCGAAAGTTTGCGTTTACACAAAATTTCACTAATTTTGTGAGCGACAACATAACCAGTAACTGATATGAAGACATTAACTAACCTTTTCCTGTGCCTGTGCCTTGTGGCAGGCACTTGCTTGGCGCAAGCTAAACCCAAGCGTGCCTATAGCCCCCGCAACAAAGCATTTGAGACCGAACTCAAGCAAGCGATGGACGAACTCAACGTCGTGGGATTGAGCATCGCCGTGGTCAAGAAAAACATGATCATCTACAACAACAGCTACGGCTACAAGGATCTTGTCACAAAGGCTCCCGTGACCAACGACACTTACTTCCGCATCGCTTCTATCTCAAAGTCGTTCTCGGCAGTGTCTATCATGCAGCTTGTGGAACAAGGCAAACTCACCCTCGACACCGACGTTAACGATGTGCTCAATTTCAAGGTGCGCAACCCCAAGTACCCCGACACCCCCATCACCGTGGAGATGCTTCTCGACCACACCAGCAGTCTCAACGACAGCGAGGGCTACTGGGAGAGCCTCGACTGCATCACTCCCGGCAAGAATGACAACTATACCAAGGCCTATAACGACTACATGCCTGGCACTAAATATGAGTACTGCAACCTCAACTTCTCGCTGCTCGGCTCTATCATCGAGCGCGTCTCGGGCGAGCGTTTCGACCTCTATGTCCTCAACCACATACTCAAGCCGCTGGGACTCAACGCCAGCTTCAACATCAACGACATACCTGCCAAGAAAATAGGCAAGCTCTACTCGTGGGATGGCAGTAAGTTTGAGGAGCAGAATGCCTACCGCCCCATCGGTCCCGACGTGATGAACGGTTACAAGCTCACCGAGAGCAGCGTCACCTTCTCGCCCGCCGGCGGCATGAAGATCAGCGCCCGCAACCTGGCAAAATACATGCTCATGCACATGAACTACGGCAAGTCGCCCCTGGCCAAGACGCGCATCCTCAAGGAGGAAAGCAGCAAACTCATGCAGGTGGACCACACTCCCGGCTTCCACTACGGCCTCGCACTCGAGCAGACCGATGAATACACCCCCGGCGACGTTCTCGTGGGACACACCGGCGGCGCCTACGGACTGCGCAGCGCCATGTTCTTCAACCCCAGCGAGAAATACGGCATAGTGATGATATGCAGCGGATGCAACAACCCCACCATCGTGCTCAACAAAATCATGCCCATCATCCACAAGCATTTTATTAAGAAGTAAGAGTTTAAGGGTTTAAAGGTTTAAAGGTTTAAAAGTTTAAAAGTTTAAGAGCCTAGAGGGCCTAGAGAGCCTAGAGAGCCTAGAAAAAATGTCTCGCTTGCACAACTTTGACACCAGCACAACGGGAGTGGAACTGCCGCGGCAGTTCACATTCCCGTTTCACTACACGCCGCACCCGCTGTGTGTCATGGCGGTGCACCAGGTGCAGCGCTACGTGGCATCGCGCAGCGACTGGGCCAGCGAGATGGCTCAAGGCAAAATGCTGGGAGTCCTTGTAGTCATGGCCCCGGGGGCCGACGCGCCGCAGTTCCTGGCAGCCTTCAGCGGCAACCTTGCCGGCAGCAACGACCACCCTTACTTCGTGCCTGCTGTCTATGACCTGCTCAACCCTCACGGCGAGTTCAAGCAAGGCGAAGCCGCCATCACCGCCATCAACCACCGCATCGCAGCCATGACGCAATCGCCATCGCTCATCAAGGCACGCGAGCAACTCGCACTAGCCACCCAGCACGGCAAACAGCAGATCAAAGACTTCAAGCTGCGCATGGCGCAGGCCAAGGCACAACGCGACGCCGCACGCCAGTCGGGCAACCTCACGCCCCACGACAATGAGCGCATGCTCAACGAGAGCCGCTTCATGAAAGCCGAACTCAAACGGCTGCGCCACAGCATCGACGACCGCCTCTCTCGTCAGCAAGAGGAAATAGCCGCTTGCGACAGCGAGATTGCCTCGCTCAAGAGCCAGCGCAAGGCGATGAGCGAAGCCTTGCAGCAACGCATCTTCCGCCTCTTTGTCGTGGAGGACGCACTGGGCCGCACCAGCGACCTCACACGCATCTTCGAGCATGCCCAGGGCAAACTGCCGCCATCGGGCTCGGGCGAGTGCTGCGCCCCCAAGCTGCTTCACCACGCCTTCACCCACCATCTCAAACCGCTGTGCATGGCCGAATTCTGGTGGGGTGCGTCGCCTGCCGGAGAGGTGCGGCACCACGGACACTACTATCCTGCTTGCCGCAGCAAGTGCAAGCCCATTCTCGACTTCATGCTCAACGGGCTCAACGTCGAAGACAACACGCTGGCACAGTCTCTACCCCAAGAGGACATCGAGATCGTCTTTGAAGACCATTGGCTCGCCGTGGTGTGCAAACCCAGCGGCATGCTCAGCGTGCCCGGCAAGCTCCTCGACGACTCGGCGCTCACCCGCTTCCAGCATATCCGCCCCAGTGCCACTGGCCCCATCGTGGTGCACCGCCTCGACCAGGAAACATCAGGACTGCTCATCTTTGCCAAGGATAAAGACACCCACAAGGCACTGCAGCAGCAGTTTGCCTCGCGCGAGGTGCACAAGCGCTACATCGCCCTGCTCCAAGGAGACATCCCCCGCGACGAAGGCACCGTCTCTTTACCCTTGCGACCCGACGTTGACGACCGTCCGCGCCAGATGGTCGATCCCCTTCACGGCCGTCCCGCCCTCACCCATTACCGCGTGCTCGAGCATCGCGGTGGCACCACGCTGGTCGAGTTCAGCCCCGTCACCGGGCGCACCCACCAGTTGCGGGTTCATGCATCCCATCCCCAGGGACTTAACGCCCCCCCCGCGGGGGGCCCCCCCTC
>NZ_JAZLLZ010000083.1:0-9720 GCF_045598405.1 Sodaliphilus sp. | reverse complement strand
TTTCGAGGTAGCGGTCTTCAACCGCGATTTTATTACACTTCACACCCCCCACCGGCAGTCGTTTCACTCCCTTCGGTGGGGGTTATGTGCCCAAAGCAAGCTTTGTGCGTGTCGGCTTTCAGCCTCTAATTGTTAATATACTCAACTTTAGCATATGGAACCATCTGAATTTCACCTATTTGCTCCGATTAGCGTCCTACGGGACGCATCTGCTTGTTGATACCATACCCCCACCGCCACTTCGTTCGGCGGTGGGGGTTATTCAGGTATTGTCCTGCCGGACAATAAATTAGCAATATTTATTATCAAATGCTAAAGTTGAGTTAATATATTTTCAATGAAAAAAATCAGTGAGATCAGTGAGATCCGCGCGGGGAGTCCTCAAAAAAGTTATTGATGTATTTGTGGTGTATTTGGGATATATTGTGTCGATTTTTGCTTATTTATAGAAAAAAGCGACATGTATTTAGAAATTTATCACATAAATGCGTGTAAATTTAAAAAAATGACGTAAATTTGTATGTTTTATAGTAACAAAAGGGAGATTATGCAAATTGGTGCTAAACTTAACGTGGAAAGATTGCTAGCGCTGGTAGTGGCGTTTGTCCTGTGGACAGCCGCCCATGCAATCGTTGCATGTCCCGATCCTGCCCGGGTGCAACAGCCCGACGGCACCTTCGTCACATTGCTCCAGCACGGCGATGAATGGTTCAACTACACTACTACTGCCGATGGTTATACGGTCGTGAAAGATGAGGCCGACGGTTACTACAAGTATGCTGCTGTGGCGGGTGATAACCTTGTGCCCACGGCAGTGATTGCTCACGACGCCTTGCGCCGCAACGCGCAGGAGCTATCGTGGCTTGCTGCCACGCAGCGCCACCTCACGCCGAGCGTCCAGACGATTAACGCCCGCCGCGCCAAGCATCGCCTGCATGGCAAGACCGGGCACTATGACTACAAGAACTTTCGCGGGCTGGTGATTCTCGTGGCCTACAACGACTGCCCATTTACCTACGACAACGCCCACACGCTATTCGACAACATGATCAACCAGCGCAACTACCGCGGGTTCATGAGCAATGCCGCTTTCCCCGAGCTGATTCCTTACACCGGCTCGGTGCGCGACTACTTCTACGACAGTTCGGCTGGCGAGTTTGATGCCCAGTTTGATGTTGTGGGGCCTGTGACCATCAATTACTCGCAGTATGACGCAATGAAGAGTGCGGGGGCTCCAGTGCTTGTCAATGCCGCCCTCGATGCCGCCGACTCGCAAGTAAACTACAAGGATTATGACCGCGACGGCGACGGAAAGGTCGATATGGTGTTCTTTCTCTTTGCCGGTGCTGGAAGCAACTTCAGCGGCAACGACAGCCGCCTGCTGTGGCCCCATGCGTCGAGCATCACCAGCAAGTACCTCGACGGAGTGTCGTTTGACCGCTATGCCTGCTCTACCGAACTTTATAGCCGTCCCGAGTCAAAGATTATCGACGGCATAGGCACCATTTGCCACGAGTTCAGCCACGTGCTGGGCATTGCCGACCTCTATGATGCCGACGGCACCACGGGCGGATCGTGCGTCAACCCCGGCCGATGGAGCCTCATGGCATCGGGCAGTTACCTCAACCAGTCGCGCACCCCGTGTGCTTATAGCCTCTACGAGCGTTATGCAGCAGGTTTCATCACCCCACAGCAGCTCACCCGTGGTGGCAGTTACACTGTCAAGCCCATCACGACGAGCAATGCTGGCTATCGCCTGGAATCTAATGTCAAGGACGAGTATTTCCTTATCGAGAGCCGAGCCAAGGCAGGCTGGGACGCCTATCTTCCCGGCGAGGGCATGCTGGTGTGGCGAGTGGACTCGACCAATGCCACCGCATGGGAGAACAACCGCGTGAACAGTACCGCCACCCATCCCCTCTATGAATTGCTTCGCGCTGGCGGAGCCGGCACATCCGACACCGGCAGCGACCCGTTCCCCGGCACCCAAGGCATCACAGCATTGGGTAATAACACAACGCCCAGCCTGCGCTCGTGGACAGGCCGCAACAGCGACTACGAAATCACCGGCATCACTCGCCACAGCGACGGGACGGTGTCGTTCAACCTCAAGGTACAGACCTATGAGACCCACATCGAGGACTTTGAGGACATGGCCGTCACCACAGCCGATGCCAGCAAGGTTGCCGGCAAGTACACCTCGTGGACCTTCAAAGCTGGGGCGCGCGTTGCCGCCACCTCGGGCGAAGGAACAGGCACAGGCAAGCACTCGTGCTCGTTGCTGCGCAGCAGTGAGGTGCTCACTAGCGCGTTGCCCTGGGATGCACAGTCGCTGTCGCTCGACTTCTATAACCCAACCACTAGCAACGCCGTTGTGAGAGTCTATACCCGCGCATCATCGACGGGCGTATGGGCAACAATCAAGACCGACGATGGTCTAGAGAGCACTACAGTGCCGGCTGGTGAGAGCGTCAACCTGTTTTTCACCATGCCATTTGTCCAGGGCAGCGAGGTGCGCATCGTTGAGTTCAGCGGCAGTCGCACTGCGGCGTGCTATCTCGACAACGTGTCGTTTGTGGTGGAGAGCGACCGCATCGAGGGTGACCTCAATGGCGATGGCACAGTCGATGTGACCGATCTCAATGTCATCGTGGGCGCTATCATTGACGGAACTGCCACCAGCGGTTTGGACCTCAACGGCGACGGTGACGTGGACGTGAGCGATGTGAATGCATTGCTCAACATAATACTGAACAACTGAGAACATTTATATACTAATTATTAACCATTTATTCACAACAAAATGAGAAGATTCAATTCTTTCATGGGACTCGTGGCGGTAGTTGCCGCTACAGTCTTCAGCGCTCAAGCGCAGGAGAACATGGATGTCTCGCAGGCTTCTGTACTCAAGTTGCAGGAAAAAGCCAGTGTTAAGAGTGATGAGGGTGGTTTGGTAAGCTTCAAGGATTTATTTGATCCTAGAGGTATCGATCGTCCCAAGTCAGACTACACGCGCGACAACATCGTAGCTCCTAGCGAACCCATGAGTGCAAGGAGAGCCCCTCGCAAGGTGACTTCGGTGAATGAGCTCGCAGGCAACTACGTGCTCACCGGAGAATCATTGCTCACCTCGGGCTACAATGGTGTGAGTGTCACAGTCGAGCCCCTCGGCACTGACTCAATCATCATGCGTGATTTCTGGTCAAGCGGTTACAACACCGTTGTTAAGGCCAAAGTTGCTGCCGACGGCAAGCTCACCATCCCCTATCAGGTGATGGGACAGCACGACACCTATGGCAACATCGTGTTTGCAGCTACCAACCTTGCCGATGGTCAGCCACTCGCAGGCCAGGAAGTGACAGGCGTGGTAAGTGGCAACAAGATTGTCATCACCGACGCATGGGGTGCCTATGTCAAGGCTAGTGCCACTGCTACCACCTGGAGCTACTTCAGCGTGGTTGCTAACACCACTCTGGACAAGTGCAACGCCACATTCACAGGCAAGAAGCACGGCGACGGCACAACCGAGAGCTACGGCGTGGTAGTTGAGCAGACAGGTGCCAATGTGGCTACAATCAAGAACCTGGGTAACTATGGTCAGACAGTTGCTGTTAGCCTTAACCGCAACAAGACCGTGAACATCCCCTCTTCATTGATTGCCTACAACGCAAATTACGGCGACTTCTACAGCTACAACCTCACATTCAGTGAGACTGGTAGTGCTTCGCTCAGCACCGATGATGCTGTAACTGCTGCCGCTACCGACCTCAAGAAACTCGACTGGACTAACTGGGGTGTTGTTACTGGCACAGCCCAGGGCAGCCGCTACCTCGTTGCTGCCTACGACGAGTGTAACATCACTTGCGATTTCGATCTTGAGTATCCCTCAATCAGCGTCACCGACTTTGAAGGTGAAGGTACCGAGGCTTCTCCCTTCCTCATCAAGCAACGTGACGACATGATCCTCCTCAGCGACAAGGTTGCCGGGGGCGAGACCTACGAGGGCGTGTTCTTCAAGGTTGTTAACGACATCGACATGGACGGTTACAAGGTAACCCCCGTTGGTAACAACCAGAATAAGTTCAACGCTACATTCGACGGCGACAACCACACCATCAGCAACTATGTTGTTGACGACAAGGGTATGTACATGGGTCTCTTTGGTTATGCCGACGCAGCTTCAGTAATCAAGAACCTCACCGTTGATGGAGCCGAAGTAAAGGCACAGAACTACTACAGCGGTATCGTTGTGGCACAGTCAAGTGGTACACTTGACAATGTTCACGTTGTTAACTCAAGCATCTACAGCACAGGCATGGCAGCTGGTGGTCTTGCAGGTATTGCTTACAATATCTCAAACTGCTCGGTTAAGGACACAGAGATCACCAGCCTCTATGGCTACACCGGTGGTGTTGCTGCCGAGGTTTCGGCTCCTATCTCTAACTGCTTTGCCCAGAACGTAAATATCGTTTGTGCAACAGTGAGCGGTTCAGCTCCTGGTTATCCCACTGGTGGTGTAGTTGGTAACCTCTTCTTCACTACTATGGACAACTGCTGGTTCAGCGGTATAATCGACGGCTATTCACAGCATTCAGAGTATCAGGTAATCGGTGGTGTTGCTGGTAACGTATCGGCATCAACACTGAAGAACAGCTTCGCAGTGGGTACCATTCGCGGTTATGCAAGCGGTGCTATCGTTGGTGGTGTTGTTGGTTACCTTCGCGGAAACGTAGAGGACAGCTACTTCAACGGTCGCGTTGACGGTTACTCATCACGCTCAACTGGTGGTGTTGTGGGCCGTGTTCAGGATTACATTATTGAAACAGGTGATCCCACAACTCACGCGCAGGTTAAGAATGTTTACTCAGCCGCTACAGTTGCTGCCGAGATGTATCAGTACTCATCACAGGTTGAGAAGCAGAACAACGAGGTTATCGGTACCATTGCTAATGGTTCAGAGCCCGTTCTCGCTAACGTTTACTTCGACAAGCAGATTGTAAGCCTCTCTCAGAGTGAGTTTGGCGTGAACACAGCCGACCTTACCGCAGCAGCTGGCCCCGCAGGCTTCGACGCAAGCCTCTGGCAGTACAGCGCTGGTAAGTATCCCGCCCTCAAGGCAAGCGCAGCAACCGCAGCATCTAAGCTCGCTACTGCTGCAGTGGTATTGCCCGCAGGCGCTTCGTTCGACAAGTTCACCAAGGACGCTGTCGTTAACAAGGACAACGACGTTATCGTGGCATTCTACAAGCAGGGCAACCTCTCTAACCTGGGTTACTTCGCTAAACTGAATGGCAACAAGATCGAACTCAACGCTAATAGCGAGTTCGGTAACGACACAATCTATTATCTGAACCCCGAGGCTGGTGCTTACTACCGCGTGGCTAAGATTTCTCCTCTCCCCTTCGAGGGTGCAGGTACCGAGGTTGAGCCCTTCCTCATCAAGACCAAGGCCGACCTTATCCTTCTCTCAGACCTTACAACCAACAAGAACCAGCTCTTCCCCGAGACTTACTTCAAGATTGTCAACGACATCGACCTTGAGTATGACGAGAACTTCGTGGGTATCTGTACCAACGCTCCCGACGCTCACAACTACTTCGCAGGTGTGATCGACGGCGACGGCCATTTCATCCACAAGATGAAGTTCAACCGCGTTGCTTGGAGCACATCTCCCGAGCAGGCAGGTGCAGGTTCTTGGGGCACTATCAACACTAGTGCAAGCACATCTTACGCAGGCTTCGTTGGCCGCCTCGACCAGACAGGTGTTGTTAAGAACGTGAACATCGCAGCCGACTGCGACCTCAAGTTCTACGGCACATCAGGTGCAGTGGTTGCTTACAACAACGGTCTCGTTGAGAACTGCCGCAACTACAGCGACGTGATTGGTTACTCTTGCTGGATTGGCGGTATCAGTGGTCAGAACCTCAAGGAAGGTAAGATCATCAACTGCTACAATGCAGGTAACATTACCGGCGGCTACGGCCAGACAGCCGGTATCGTAGGTGCTAACTACAGCTATGTTGAGGGTTGTATGAACGTTGGTAAGATTGAGATTCGCCAGCTTGCAACCAACTATGCTAACCAGTTGCAGTCTTGCGGTGGTATCGCAGGTACTTCTTCATCAGGCGGCAAGTATGTGAACTGCGTCAACGCAGGTACAGTTGCTGCACAGATCAAGCGTGCTGGTGGTATCGTAGGTTACTGGGGTGCTATTGCTCCCACAGCAACTTCAAGCTACTATCGCAATGACATGATCAACTGCGTTAACTACGGTACAGTATTCAGCGGCGACGCTGCTACTAACGGTGCTATCGCAGGTGGTGAGGCTCAGAGCACATCAGAGGAAATCAACGGCGTTTACTGGGATGTTCAGATTCTTGACATGCCCGCCGACGCTAATGCTCCCCACGCAGGCATGAACGGTGTTGAGACAAGCGTTCTCACATCAGGTCAGGCTCTCGAAGGCTTCGACACCGAGGTATGGCAGTTCGAGGCAGGCAAGTACCCCGTCCTCAAACAATTTGCTAGCGAGGAAATGGTACAGAAGGCAGCTGCTACTCAGCTCCTCATGCCCGCAGGCGTTACCGCTAAGAACCTTAGTGCCGACGCTACAGTCACAGCAGGTACTCCCGCTCTCCAGCAGGGCACAGCATTCACTCTCGACGGCATGACCGTTAAGGGTATCGCTCACACCGATGCAGTGATTGAAGACATTCTCACTATCGAGAACGACGGCTTCGTTAAGGTTATTGCTCTCTCGGCTCTGCCCACTAATCCCCTCAAGGGTAGCGGTACAGCAGAGGATCCCTGGCAGCTCACTAACGCCCAGGAATGGAACGCTCTTGCTGCATTCATGTCTAACACTGCCAACACTCTCGCAGGCGAGTATGTGAAGATGATGAACGACATCGACTTCGCAGGCGAGCCCGCAGGTATCACACCTCTGGGTGCCGACGGTGTAACCGCATTCAA
The DNA here is from genome assembly GCF_045598405.1 of Sodaliphilus sp. Taxonomy (NCBI): domain Bacteria; kingdom Pseudomonadati; phylum Bacteroidota; class Bacteroidia; order Bacteroidales; family Muribaculaceae; genus Sodaliphilus; species Sodaliphilus sp. Next base: position 2,748 of record NZ_JAZLLZ010000083.1, on the reverse strand, counting down.
CGGTAACTTCGATGGTGACAACTTCTCGGTTAAGGGTTATGCTTACAAGACCAAGGTCGCTGGCCAGGGTGGTCTCTTCGGCACTATTGGTGCTGATGCAACAGTGAAGAACCTCACTGCCGCTGGTTCAACCGAGGGTGGTCTTGGTGGCAACAATGGCACTACTAAGCTCGGCTATGTGGGCGGCGTAGTAGGCAAGCTCTATGGTAAGCTCGAGAACGTCAAGAACTCAGGTAAGGTAACTGGTATCGCAACTTATACTGCCGGCATCGCTGCTTATGCTTATCAAGGTGCTCGCCTCGACAAGGTTGTAAACACTGGCGAGGTAACTTCAAGCGCAGCCAACGTGGCTGGTATCGCTGCCTACGTTTATGAAAACGTTGAGTTCACAGAGTGTAAGAACGAGGGCGACCTCAGCTCAACCACCGCTACTGCTTATGTGGGTGGTATCGCTTCTTACGCACTTCCTGGCAAGTATATTGAATGTGAGAACCATGGTAACATCACTGGCGGTTCAAGCGCTGGTATCGTTGCCAACTGTGCCGGCAAGGCTAATTCGGGCTCTTACCTGTTTGATAGCTGCGAGAACCACGGCGACATCACAGGTAACGGCATCCTGGGCGGTATCACTGCTGCACAGGGCGCTACAGCTGGTAACAACGTGTGCGTATATGACGGTTGCGAGAACCATGGCGACATTATCGCTACTGCAACTGCTGCCGTTTCTTCTTCGTCAATGGCTGGTATCGCTGCTTTCTACTCGGCAGGTTCAACATTCGACGGATGTGTCAACACAGGTAACATTGTAAACACTAAGAGCGTTTACACTGCAGGTATCACAGGTTACTACAAGGGTAGTGCAAGCGCAACTTATCCCGTTGTAGTTAAGAACTGTGTAAACTCTGGTAACATCGTTTCGCAGGCTCAGCAGATTGCTGGTATCATCGCTTATGTTTCTAACTATGTGGCTATCGACAGCTGCGTCAACTTTGGTAACATCGAGCAAGGCCTGTGGGGTGCTGCAGGTATCTGCTACACTTTCACTGGTGCTAATAGCTCGCTCACCAACTGTGTGAACCATGGCGACGTAACTGTTGCTCAGTACAACGCTGGCGGTATCATTGGTAACAACGCTAACGCTGCATCGGTTGTTAATGGCAACATCAACACTGGTAACATTTCTTCAACAGCAGCCGAGAGCGCTACTTCTAACCACTATGGCGTGGGCGGTATCGCTGGTACTGGATATGCGACATTCTCTAACTGCTTCAACTCGGGCAAGGTTTCTGGCCAAGTTCGCGTGGGCGGTATCGTGGGTTCTCCCAGCTACTATGCTTCTGCTGCTCGCACTCAACTCGTCAACTGTGTGAACATCGGTGAGATTGAGGCTCGCGAAGGCTGCGGCGGTGCTCTCGTGGGCACCGAGACTGGCAAGGAGGCTACCTACTGGGGCGATAACAACACTTGCACCAACTCTTACTACCTCACCGACCGCAAGGCTTATGGCAACAACAACGCCATCGGTACAGGTGTGACTGTTGCTGAACTTGCTGCAATCGACATGAACTCTGTTCAAGGTGCAGCCCGCAAGGCTCCCGCACAGGCTTGGTTCAAGGCCGATGACTACACATTTGCAGTTCCCGCTATCTCTGAGGGTAATCCCATCATTATGGCCGACGCTGCTGCTGTGGTTCTCGCCGAGGGCGACACCTACGACAATGTGACCACCAAGTTCTATGTGGGTGCTCCCGAGGGTGTGGTTTGGACAACCAACAACGACATCGTTGTTATCAATGGTAACGACGCTGATGTAGTAGAGGCTGCTCAGGAGGTTGTGGTAACTCTCAAAGCTACTGCAAGCGAAGAGGGCACAACTCTCAACGAAAATAGCTGGACTATCATTCTCAACGTTGACGTGCCCACAGGCATCGACGAGACTACAATCGGCAAGACCATCGCAAGCGAGGCTTACTACACCGCTAACGGCGCTAAGGTAACCGAGCCCGCTGCTGGCCAGGTTTACATCGTGGTTCGTCAGTACACCGACGGCACAATGAAGGCTATCAAGCTCCGCAAGTAATCTGGTCAAGATTATTCCCTAAATAAACGCCAAGGGCGACCCTACGCACAGGGCCGCCCTTGATTTTTCGTTTTTCTCGTCTTTCCGTTGAAAAAATGTGGTTTTGTGTCAATTATTCCGTTGAAAAAATGTATCTTTGTATCAATTATTCCGTTGAAAAAATGTAATAGTTGATGTTAAATAGTTGATTATTAGTTAATTTTGTATATTGGGTGTTTTTCTGACTGTTAACAATATCGCGTTGGCGTTCCTCTCCGAGGCACGATATTCGTATAGCATATACCCCATGCTGCGCACCTCTTTGAGGTTGCTTGCATGGGGTTTTGCATAGTGAGACTCTTCGAACCTCTAACGTCTCCGACGTTTTTACCGGGTAACTATTCACCAATGGAACTCCCCGCGCGGATCTCACTGAACTCACTGATTTTTTCATTGAAAATATATATAGTGGATTTTTTAGACCTCAGGGAGGTCGTAACTTTGGTTAACCGCTGGTCGCAGACCTGCGAGCTGCCGGTGGGGGGGGTGTGAAGTGTGACAAAATCGCGGTTGAAGACCGCTACCTCGAAACGTGCAAGGTTGCGGTCTTCAACCGCGGTACAGTGTATCGCGTTTACCCTGCCCTGCCTTCGCTTGCGCTCAGTTAGGACAGGGTTATGTGCAGAACT
>NZ_JAZLLZ010000082.1:0-19402 GCF_045598405.1 Sodaliphilus sp. | reverse complement strand
AGGAATAGAGAGGGATAGAGAGGGATAGAGAGGAATAGAGAGGAATCGAGAGGAATAGTGAGCAATAGTGAGGAATAGTGAGGAATAGAGAGGAATAGAGAGGAATAGAGGGGAATAGAGGGGAATAGAGGGGAATAGAGGGGAATGGAGAGGAATGGAGAGGAATGGAGAGGAATGGAGAGGAATGGAGGGGAATAGAGGGGAATAGAGGGGAATGGTGAGGGATGGTGAGGGATGAGCTGGGGGTTACATAGAAAGGAAAATAAGTTATTACACAATGCAACAAATGCCGTTGTAATTGCCCTATTGAGCAATTATAACGGCTATGCTTCTTTGCCATGTTGCCCTGCCCTTAATGGCAGGATCCTAGCGCAGTACCTGTGGCACTGCACCTAGAATCACTTGTAAACAGTATCGCTTACAGTGAGGCTGTAACGACCCTTAGCACGACGACGAGCCAAAACCTTGCGACCATCGGCAGTTTTCATGCGATGACGGAAACCGTGCTTGTGAGCCTTCTTAATGTTCGAGGGTTGGAATGTTCTTTTCATCTCTATTTAATTTTTTTGTTTAATTTTCCTTTTTTGCAAAATGCGACTGCAAAATTACACACTTTTTTCTGAATACACAAGAAATGACGTTATTTTTATTTGGATAAAATCAAAAAAAATAGCGACAAAAGAAGAAATATCACATTAAAAATAAAATAAGGCGTAAAATTCTTGCGAGGGCGCTATGTTTGTAGTATCTTTGTAGTCGATTATGCATTGAAAGTAAATTCAAAACAAAAATAATAAATTACAAAAAACATTTTATGATTAACGCTCAAGACATCAAAAACGGAACTTGTATCCGCCTCGACGGAGATCTGTATTTCTGCATTGAATTCCTTCACGTAAAACCTGGTAAAGGTAACACCTTCATGCGCACCAAGCTCAAAAACGTGGTTGACGGCCGCGTTCTGGAGCGTCGCTTCAACATCGGTGAGAAGCTTGAGGACGTGCGCGTAGAGCGTCGCCCCTACCAGTTCCTCTACATGGACGGTGAGGATGCTATCTTCATGAACCAGGAGACCTACGAGCAGATTCCTATCTCAAAGGACATGATCACTGGCGCTGACTTCATGAAGGAAAGCGACGTGGTTGAGGTTGTTAGCGATGCTTCTACCGAGACAGTTCTCTTCGCCGAGATGCCCGTTAAGACTCAGCTCAAGGTTACTTACACCGAGCCCGGCATCAAGGGTGACACAGCAACCAACACTCTCAAGCCCGCCACAGTAGAGACTGGCGCAACAGTGCGCGTGCCTCTTTTCGTTAACGAGGGCGAGACCATCGAGGTTGACACTCGCGATGGTAGCTACCAGAGCCGCGTTCGCTGATTTCAATATCACGACCGATAAAACACAAGGAGAGCCGCTGCTGTGGTTCTCCTTGTGTTTTTTTTGCGGGAGTGACGGTAGTAACGGTAGTAACGATAGTAACGGGAGTGACGGGAGTGACGATTACATTTTTAATGGAGTGGTTGTTAACAACGTGTTGATTTCTTTTCGCTCGATATATTTAATGTATAAAGAAATTTCAGTAACTTTGCCGTGAAAAACAAAAATCATTTACACTTATAACATACCACCATGCCCGACAACAACACTGGCCGCCGCAGTCGGCCACAACATGAGCAACAGGCAGTGAGCGAATATGGCAAGCTGCAACCGCAAGACCTCAAGATCGAAGAGGCCGTGCTAGGCGCGCTCATGCTAGAGAAAGAAGCCTACACCGTGGTGAGCGACATCCTCAAGCCCGAGAGCTTCTACGACACGTCTCACCAGCACATCTATGAAGCGATAGTCTCGCTGGGTGCCAAGCAACGCCCCATCGACATGCTCACCGTCACCGAGCAGCTGCGCAACGACGGCAACCTGGAGGCAGTGGGCGGCGCTGCCCGCATCTCCCAACTCACCGGCATGGTGTCGAGCGCGGCCAACATCGACTTCCACGCGCGCATCATCGCGCAGAAGTATATAGCACGCCGCCTCATACATTTCAGCAGCACCATACAGGAGAAGGCATTTGATGAGACCAACGACGTCTATGACCTCATGCAAGAGGCCGAGGGCGCTCTTTTTGAAATCTCTAAAAACACCCTCAAGCGCGACGTCACGCAGATTGACCCTGTGATCAACGATGCCATCAAGAAAATACAGGAGGCTGCCAACAACACGAGCGGTTTGAGCGGACTCGCCACAGGATACCACAAACTCGACAAACTCACCTCGGGATGGCAAAACAGCGACCTCATCATCATCGCTGCACGTCCTGCAATGGGTAAGACCGCCTTTGTGCTCTCTATGGCCAAGAACATGGCGGTAGATTATAACACCCCGGTAGCCATCTTCTCGCTTGAGATGTCTAACCTCCAGCTCGTGAACCGTCTCATCAGCAACGTGTGCGAGATCGAAGGTTCGAAGATCAAGAGCGGCCAGCTTGACAGCGGCGACTGGGAACGCCTCATGACACGGTCCAAGAAACTCTACACTGCCCCGCTCTATGTTGATGACACCCCCTCGCTCTCGGTGTTTGAATTCCAGACCAAGGCACGCCGCCTCAAGAGCGAGCACAACATAGGCATCATCATCATCGACTACTTGCAGCTGATGAACGCATCGGGTATGAAATTTGGCAGCCGCGAGCAGGAGGTGAGCAACATCTCTCGTTCGCTCAAAGCCCTTGCCAAGGACCTCAACATCCCCATCATCGCCCTCTCGCAGCTCAACCGTAGCGTGGAGCAGCGCGGCGACGACAAGCGCGGCAAACGCCCGCAGTTGAGCGACCTGCGTGAGTCGGGTGCGATCGAGCAAGATGCCGACATCGTGTGCTTCATTCACCGCGAGGAATACTACACCAAAAGCAGCGAGGACGCCGAGGGCAACGACATACGCGGCAAGGCGGAGTTTATCATTGCCAAGCACCGTAGCGGCGCCGTCGATGACGTGGAAATGAGATTTGTGCACAAGTTTGCACGCTTCGAGAACTGGGACGACAGTTACAACATCACACGCGAGACCACTATGGAATCGAAGATGAACGAGTCGAGCCCGCTTCCTCCCGCAGGAGGCCCTGTCCCACCTATGGACAACCTCGGCTCCCCTGCCCCATTCGGCCCCAATGATGCCTTCCTCAACAGCGACCCTGGTGAAATCCAACCCCCGTTCTGATGTATAGCAACGATAGCGACAAGTCACCCTCGCGCGCACTCAAAAACCTGGTTGCCGAGAACGACCGCCCGCGCGAGAAAGCCAAAGCCCAAGGCTTCGGAGCACTCACCACACCCGAGCTGCTCGCCATCATCGTGGGCAGCGGCTCGGTGGGCGAAAGCGTGACCGACCTGTGCCAACGCATCTTGCGCGACAACGACGACAAGCTCTACCGCATGGCCCGCATGGGAATACGCGACCTCGTGAAAAACTATCGCGGAATAGGCGAAGTGAAGGCTATCGAGATACTGGCCGCCCTCGAACTGGGACGACGCTACCACATGGAAAAATTTGACGACGCATGCCAAATCAGGTCGAGCAACGACGCCTACCAGTACCTGCGCTCACGCATGGAGCATCTGCCCCACGAGGAGATGCACGTGGTGCTTCTCGACCGCGCCAAGCGCATCATGCATCACGAGCGAGTGAGCAGCGGCGGGACCGCTATGACCGTAGCCGACGTGAAAATGATAATGAAACCCGCCATTGAGCGCCTGGCCGACGGCATCATCCTGGCCCACAACCACCCTAGCGACACGCCGCGCCCCAGCGGCATGGACAACTCGCTCACCAGCAACGTGAAGCAAGCATGCAAGGTGATGGGAATCGAACTCGTGGACCACATCATCGTGTGCCGCGCCGGCCACTATTACAGCTACAACGACAACGGCAACCTGTAAAGAACCAGTAAAAAAAATAGTTGCGCCTGTGGCATCCTAGCAGGAAACCACAGGCGCATTTCTATTTTCCAGAATTTGTTATCTTACCACCAGCTTGGTTGCGCGGGTTGATTGTGCGCTAGTCACGACATACACGCCCATGGGCAGATAGATGAATGTGTCGTTGTCGAGACGGTCAAAGTGCATTGCAATGCTGCCGGTGATAGTATAGACATTCACGTCGGCAATGCTTTCGCTACACTTCACGAGCACACCGCCCTCTGTTGCGATAAATGCCACAGGTTTATCGGCCTGCACACCGCTGATGCCTGCTGCATCGATAGTGATCACATTAGACTCTGCACTGGTGTATCCCAAGCGATAGCTGTGCACGGTGTAGGTGTGCGAGTAACCATCCTTGCGGTTGGTGAACTCGTAGCTGGTCTGCTCGGCGTCGTCGGTGAGGATTTCCTCGCTATCGAGCACACCGCCTTGCTTGGTGTAGATGTTGTGGGTGATTACATAGTAGTCGATGTCTTCGGTGCCCAGAGGTTCCCAGTTGGCCACAAATGTAGAGTCGGTGATGTCGGTAGCCGGCAGAGCTCGCACTCCGCTCAAAGTGGGTACGGGCAGACATTGTGCTGTGAGCTCGGCTCCCACGCTGCCAGTGAGTCCGCCGTCGCTGATCACAAGACGTGTCTTGTGGTCGCCCAGAGATGTGGGAGTGTAAGTCACAGCCAGGGGGTAGCCGTCGGCGCTGCAAGCAGCCACACGGTCAACGCTAGAAACCGATGACTTGAACATGCTTGCGTCGTCGCGATAGATGTCAACACTCAATTTATTGGTCAGGTTAGCACCTTTCACGTAGAGGGTGAGCGTGAGGCTCTTGCCCAGCGCAACCTCGCCGAAGTTGAGTTGAGTGCCCTGTGCGGGAGTGAGCAGCTCGGGGTCGCCGGTCACTTCACCGCCCTCGGTGAATACCTGTCCCTGCTTGTCGCCCCAGATGTATTCTACCAGATTGGGGTTGTCGATGAAGGGGTTGCGGTTGGCCTGTGCACGATACACGGCATCGTTGCGGTTCTTCTCCTTGTCGCTCACGGGGTCGTTGCGGTGCCACTTGAGCAGCAGGTCGATAGACCACTGGTTGAGAGTGAGCCATGTGGCGTTGTTGAGCATGTAGGTATATTTCCACTTGAGGTCCTGGTAGCACGCAGCCATATAGAAATAGGTTCGTGCAAAGTCACCCTTGTATCGGTCGTCGGGCTCGAAGACGCGGCTTGCACCGCCACCTTGTCCAGCCTTGGGAGGTCCCACCTTGGTGACGCCGTTGTCAAACTGGGCAGTAGAGACCTCGCCCAGCGGGTGATTGCTCTTCTCCATGTTGGCGTCATCATCACTCGGGAAGAGGTGATTGATGTCGGTATAAGCAGGAATCACATCCCCGCCCCACCAGCTCTTGGGAAGCGAGTGCTCGCGGTTCATGCCGCTAGTGGACCAACCGGGCTTTGAGTTGAAGTAGTAGGCCTTGTCGCTATACATGTCCCACACGCGCGACTTGTTGTCGGGCATGCAGTCAGTGGAGGGGAAATAAGTCCACAGACTGTTGTAGCTGAGCACGGTGTGGTGCATAGCGAGGTCGTGGACAGCATCTTTGAGCGCGCGTCCACTCTTTCCGTTGAGTGAAGAGTAGTATCCTGATGGAATAGCAGCCTGGGCAGCAAAACCGCAGGCAAGCATTAAAATAGTAATTAATATACAGTTATTGCGTTGCATTGTTGTAAATGTGTTAATAGTAAAAAAGCGTGTAAAGTTACACAAAATTTCGCTAATAGACAAATTTTTAGTAACTATACACCAATTTATTAAATCTGTGTTATCTGTAAAATCGCGCGGGGAGTCCGCAAAAAAACATTGGTATGTAGTTATTTTCTTCAAACATTTTTACTAAATTTGTAAAAAATTTTGCACGACTATGTTTTTTTCAGTGATAGTGCCCGTTTATAACAGGCGCGATGAAATAGAGGAACTGCTCAAGAGCCTTGCCGAGCAGGACAAGAAGAACTTTGAGGTGATCATCGTAGAGGACGGATCGAGCGACCCGTGCGGCGACATCGTGGAGCGCTGGGCGGCTACCGGCCAGGTGGATGCTCACTATTACTTCAAGTACAATGAGGGTCGCAGCATAGCCCGCAACCACGGCATCGAGCGTGCCCGTGGCGACTACTTTGTGTTCTTCGACAGCGACTGCGTCATTCCTGCCGGCTACTTCACCGCACTCACTGCCGCGCTAGAGAAGAACCCTGTGCCGTGCTTCGGCGGCCCCGACTCGGCAAGCGACGATTTCACCGACGTGCAGAAGGCTATCAACTTCTCGATGACGGCGTTCCTCACCACGGGCGGCATACGCGGCGGCAAGGTGCAGCTCGAGAAATTCGTGCCTCGCTCGTTCAACATGGGTTACTCACGCCAGGTGTGGGAAAAGGTGGGCGGATTCCGCGAGATGTTCAGCGAGGACATTGACATGAGCACCCGCGTGCGCCAGGCTGGATTTGCCATCAACCTGATACGCGAAGCCTGCGTTTACCACAAGCGCCGCACCAGCTTTGCCAAGTTTGCCCGGCAGACCTACGTCTTCGGGATGTCGCGCATCACCCTTAAACTGCTCTACCCCGACAGCCTCAAGCTCGTGCACACCCTGCCGGCAGTGTTTGTGCTGGGGTGTCTCGCCATGATCGTGCTGTCTATCGTGTGGCACTGGTGGGCAATATTGCCTCTGGCACTCTATGTGGTGATGCTGTGGATAAGCGCTTTGTTCTCTACCAAGAGCCTCAAAATCTCGTTGATGGCTATCGCTACCAGCTTCATCCAGCTGGGCAGCTACGGCGTGGGGTTCATCAAGGCCTTCACGTGGAAAATCCTCCTGCGCCACGGCCGCAACATCGAGGAAGAAATCGCCATGCGAAAGGGGAAATGATATTTATCGCAAGCTGATGCTTGCGACACAGTGGCTACATACTAAAGATGGCAACCTGCGATAGGGTTGCCATCTTTTTTTATCTATCTTTTGGAGAGCCTGGATTTTCTAGACTTTCCAGAGATTTCACTTCACTAGTTCCATGCCTTTGTTTAGTGCCTCTTCGTTGAGGGGGAGGAGGTGCCAGTGGCGCTCGGGGAGGGTTTTCTTCAAGCCTTTGAGCACGCTCTCGATGGTCACCATGGGCGATGCTTTGAGCATTGCACCGAGGACGATCATGTTGTAGGTCTTGCTGTTGTTCATCTCGAATGTGGCCTCGGTGGCATCGATGCGGTGAATGGTGATGTCGGTGCGTGTGGGAGGCTGGTTGATGCCGTAGCTGTCGTAGATGAGGATACCGCCGGGTTTCACCTGGCTCTCGAAGCGGTCGAGCGACTGCTGGTTGAGTGCCACGACGATGTCGTAGGCGTTGAGAATGGGCGACGAGATGCGTTCATCGCTCAGGATCACGGTCACGTTGGCTGTGCCGCCGCGCTGCTCGGGGCCATAGGAGGGAAGCCAAGACACTTCCTTGTCCTCCATGAGACCTGAGTAGGCAAGTATCTTACCCATCGACAAGACACCCTGCCCGCCGAAACCTGCAATAATTATTTCGCTTTTCATAATAGTCTTCGTTTTAGTGTTTAACCTTTAGATTCCACATCCTTGAGGTCGCCAAGGGGATACTTGGCAAACATGTTTTCTTCCATCCACTGGTTGGCCTTCTCGGGGCTCATCTTCCAGCCGGTGTTACAGGTGCTCACAATCTCCACAACCGATGTTCCCTTGCCAGCCATGCTGTTCTCGAAAGCCTTGCGAATGGCAGCCTTGGCCTTGCGCACCGATGCGGGCTTGTGGACGCTCTGTCGTGTGACGTAGCAAGTGCCGTCGAGCTGTGCCAGCAGCGGGGTGATTGACAGCGGGTATCCGTTGAGGTCGGGACGGCGGCCGTAGGGGCAGGTGGCTGTCTTCTGGCCCAGCAGAGTGGTGGGAGCCATCTGGCCACCGGTCATGCCATAGATTGCATTGTTGATGAAGATGATAGCGATGTTCTCGCCACGGTTGCAAGAGTGGATGCTCTCGCATGTGCCGATAGCGGCAAAGTCACCGTCGCCCTGGTAGGTAAACACAAGCTTGTCGGGCATGAGACGCTTGGTAGCAGTTGCCATAGCGGTTGCGCGACCGTGAGCAGCCTCAAGCCAGTCGATGTCGATATAGTTGTAGGCAAACACGGCGCATCCCACGGGCGAAACGCCGATGGCTTTTTCCGCCATACCCATTTCCTCGATTACCTCGGCCACCAGTTTGTGAACCACACCGTGGCTACAGCCGGGGCAATAATGCATGTGTGCATCGTTGAGAAGCGACGGTTTCTTGTAAACCAGGTTCTCGGGACGAATTATATCATTGTTATTCATAATGAAAAGGCTAAGATTAGGCGTTAATTAATTCTTTCTTGAGAGCTTCGAGAACTTCCTCGGGTGTGGGCACGTTGCCTCCCATGCGTCCAAAGTGCTTCACGGGCACCTTGCAGTCCACAGCAAGCTTCACGTCTTCGATCATCTGGCCAGCCGAGAGTTCGGGAACCAGGATTCCCTTCACGCCGGCAGCAGCCTGTGCGACTTCCTTGCTGGGGAAAGGCCACAGTGTGATGGGGCGAAGCAGGCCTATCTTGATGCCTTCCTGTGCAGCGAGTTCCATTGTCTTCATGGCGATGCGTGCCATGCTTCCGAATGCCACGATGAGGTAGTCGCAACCGTCGGTATCGACGGTCTCGCAGCGCACCTCATTGGCCTCGATGAGGCGGTAGGTGGCCTGGAAGCGTAGGTTATTGGCCTCCATGATGTCGTCGTCGAGTTCAAGCGATGTGATGATGTTCTTGGGACGCATGCCAGTGCGGCCAGTAACCGCCCAGGGGCATTGTTTCTCCACTTCTTCCTGCGTGCGGCGCTGACGCTGCTCGGGCAGGACGACTTTTTCCATCATCTGGCCTATAAGTCCGTCGGCAAGGATCATCGAGACGCAGCGGTATTTGAACGCCAAGTCCCAACCCAGTCCCACGAAGTCGGCCATCTCCTGCACGCTGGCGGGAGCAAGCACGATCATGCGGTAGTCGCCGTGTCCGCCGCCCTTGCAAGCCTGGAAATAGTCGGCCTGCGATGGATGGATGGTTCCCAGGCCAGGGCCGCCGCGCATCACGTTGATCACGAGTGCGGGCACCTCGCTGGCAGCCATGTAGCTCATGCCTTCCTGCATGAGGCTGAATCCGGGGCTAGAAGTGGAAGTCATCACGGCCTTGCCACACGATGCTCCGGCATAGACCATGTTGATTGCTGCCACTTCGCTCTCGGCTTGTAGCACAACCATGCCAGTGGTTTCCCACGGCATTTCCTCCTCGAGTTTCTCGAGGACTTCGCTCTGCGGGGTGATGGGATAGCCAAAGTAGCCGTCGGCGCCATAGCGTATAGCGGCCATTGCCAGGGCCTCATTACCCTTCATCAATGTTACTTTATCGTTCATTGCGGTTTCTTGATTTTAGTGTTTTGTTACAAGCCCTTTATTTCTCAATCACGCGATAGACCTCGATGCAGGCATCGGGACACACGAGCGAGCAACTCTGGCAACCGATGCAGTTGTCGGGCTGAGCCATGTAGGCAAAGTGATAACCTCGGTTATTTACTTCTTTCTGCTGCAAGTCAAGCACCTTGCTGGGGCACGCAACCACACACAGGTTGCATCCCTTGCATCGCTCGGTGTTGACCGTTACTGCTCCTCTTACTTTAGCCATAGCAATGTATTATTTTGTAAGTTGTTCAACGATATCACAAAAGTAATAATAAATAATGAAACAACAAACTTTTTACCAAAGTTTATTACCCGCCATTACTCGAACACGTAGTTGAGGAAGTCGTAGAGAGGTTGCAGGCGCTTGAAGTCTTGGGCAACGCGTTCTACCCAGTCGTCGCAGTCGAAATACTCGGGCGTGACTCGCTTGACGATGACGTAGTCCTTCATTTTGAGGAAGTGTGCCATGGGGTGATCGGCGGGATAGTCGCGCGGCACTTTCTTGAGCGAATCGCTCTCCCACTTGAAGTGGTGGGCAATCTCGGGGTTGTTGACTATCTTAAGGAACTCGCTTGCCTCGGCATCGATGAGCGAACGCAACTGGTTGAGGACTGGTCGTTCAGGACACCAAATGCCGCCAGCCACCATGATGTTGTTGTTCTCGATGTGCAGGTAGCTGCATGCAGTGACGGCATGGCGTCCGCGCGGTCCCACCACGCCCGAGAAGTAGGTCTTGTAGGGTGCCTTGTTGTGCGAGAAACGCGTGTCGCGGTAGATGCGGAACACTGCGTCGCGGGCTTGAAGACCGCGCACGCTATCGTCCCACTGCCCCACGGTGTCGATGAGTCGCTGCAGGTCGGCCTCCCATGGCTTGCGCAGCGCGTCAAACTCGTCCTTGCGAGCCTTGAACCATGTGCGGTCGTTGTTTTGTTCCAGCAGGCTGAGGAAAGCCAGTATTTCCTTTATATTACTTTGAGTTTTCATTGCGGTTTTCTTTTTGTGCAAAGTTAATGAAAAAAGCCGAGAAACCTCACTTAATTGCCATTTTTGTGACTCTTGACATTGCGGGCGATGTTTAGCAAATATCGTGCCATACGCGCTAAAATACTATCATTCAACACATTTGCATAATTCGATTTTTTTCTATAACTTTGCAGTGTGAAATTTACACACGCCCATATATATTTCTTATGATATATGGCCTCACACGACTCCAATTCCGGGAGTTGATAGTTTAACCAATCATTTTAAAATTATGAAGAAAATCACTAGCTATGCAAAGGTTGCATCGACCTTTGCCAAAGGTATTCTTGGCGCACGCAAGAAGGAGTATGTTTTGAGTTTTGTTTATGTACCCGAAGACAAACTGTGGTACATTGACATGCCCTGGGAGGGCGACCGATACAACCTGGCCATGGTGGCAGGCAGCGACAAACTCCTGGATCGTTTGAGCGACGAGGATAGCGAAAACCGCGTGACGCTCGAAGTGCTCCCGCGCGAACAGCAAGAGGAACATCCCGGCTACATCGAGTGTGTGCAGACGGCATACGAGCTCACCAAAGGCAGTTTCTACGATGTTCACGGCCTCGAGGGCTTTGACCGCGACATCTGGATATGCCCGGTCACACTGTGCGTCCTGGGTCATTACCCTAAATACATCTACATAAAGCCAGTAAAAGAGGGTAACAAATAAGCAACAAGTGTGTCCACGGGGATGGTTCTCGTGGACACACTTCAATCATTAAAGCAACATTTTCTCTATACTGCAATCATTAAAGCAACATTTTCTCTATACTATTTCTTGTAGATCACTTCTTGAAGAATCGGTTGAACAATCCCTGGAAGCCTGCGCCGTGGCGTGCCTCGTCCTTTGCCATCTCGTGCACTGAATCGTGAATGGCGTCGAGGTTGAGCTGTTTAGCCACGCGGGCAATGTCCATCTTGCCAGCGCAAGCGCCTTCCTCGGCCATCATGCGCTTCTCCACGTTGGTCTTTGTGTCCCACACTACCTCGCCCAGCATCTCGGCAAAGCGTGCTGCGTGGTCGGCCTCTTCGAGTGCGTAGCGCTTGAACGCCTCGGCAATCTCGGGATATCCCTCACGGTCGGCCTGGCGGCTCATCGCGATGTACATGCCCACCTCGGTGCACTCGCCCAGGAAGTGATCTTTGAGACCTTGGCGCACGAAATCACCCTCGGGACCCTGGGGAATCATGCCTGCGATGCCCAGCTCATGCTCGGTGACGAACTGCAATGCCGCATTCTCTTCCATCTTCTTGAACTTGCTACCGGGAACCTTGCACTGGGGGCATTTCTCGGGAGCGTTTTCACCTTCGTGTACGTAGCCACATACGGGGCATATCCATTTTGTTGTATTCATAATCTTATCGTTGTTTTTAAATGTTAGTATTTCGTTTTGACAATGCAAAATTACTGCTATTTCCACACCCGGCAAAGTAAAAAAGGATATCATAATGGTAAATTTGGGAACACACAACAAAATATTAAAAGATTTTCCCAAATTTACCATTGCGTGTATCAAATTTTATATAACTTTGCAATGGTATAATTCGCTAAAAGTGGGTTCTATTAATTATGTCGAGGCGATTTTGAGAAATGTTTTGAATAGATTTTATTATAACGACGGTGTCGTTAAGCGACCGAAATAATCAATAAATTTATCCCAGAATTAATAGAACCCACCTAAACAATAATATGGAACAGCTCAAATCGATATATAGCCTCTACGACATGGTGTGTGAGGCACCGGCAGGCGGTGGCGTGGAACTGGTGGAGATGCCGGCATTCTTCGACGAGAAGAAGGGCATTGAGGCCGACTATGCCCACGTGCACAATTTCTACGAGATAGTTTGGTTCAAGACCGGAGGCGGTGTGCACTACGTTGACTTCAACGAATATCCCGTGCTGCCCAACACCATCTTCTTCATCTCGCCGGGGCAGGTACACACGTTCGACAAGAAGCACGACCACTGCGGATATGTGATGAAAGTGTGTGCCGACTTGCTTAACGACACCATAGGCGAGGACGTGGCCTATCTGCAATATGACTTGTTCAACGCCGACTCGGTTCCTTTCCACTGCATCACCCACGACGATGCGGCCCACCTCGACCTCATCATCAACGCGCTGCGCGACGAGTCGCAGCAACGCGGCAGGCTTGGGCACAAAGAGTATCTGCGCTCGCTCATCAGATTGCTCATCATACGCATCGAGCGCGGACGCAGCGGCATGGAGGCACAGGCATTGAACCACACCAAGCCATCGCACCGCACCTTCCTGGCATTTCGTCGAGAGGTGGAACGCAACTTCCGCCAGCTGCACACGGTCAAGGAATATGCCTCGCTGCTGGGTGTGAGCACAAAGACACTTACAAACTATGTAGCCGAATGCTCTCCCCTATCGCCACTCGAAATCATCAACGGACGCATTGTCCTCGAAGCCAAGCGCATGCTGCGATACTCCGATTTCATGGTCAAGGAGATAGGATATAATCTGGGGTTTGACGACGCGTCCTACTTTGTCAAATTCTTCAAGCGCCGCACAGGCATGCTCCCGGCCGACTTCCGCACCGAATACATAAAGGAGGGGGCTAGGTAATCTCACGCAGATGAAATCTGCTCGGAGAGTCCTTGCTGCGGAGGCAGTAAAGCCCGTATTGCCACGATTGACCACAAAAATGCCATCAGAGGGACTGTCCCTTTGATGGCATTTTTGTTTGTGCGGCCACTTCGAGGCCGGTTGCTATATGCTCCTTTGTTCCGACGGCCTGCGGCCATCGGTTACGATGCAATGTGACGACTCCGTCGTCATTTACCAGCCTGGAAAATCAGAGAAAAAGTTTGCTTGCAGAGCAAGCTATTTTCTAAGTGAAGCATAAAATCAAAATAGAAATATTTTCTTTTTTTTCCGGACAACAATAATATAGTTACGAACCCACCCTAAGTCAAAAAAACTCCCACAGCGCTGGTGCCGCGGGAGTTTTTATGATTAATCACCTGTTTTGTATTACTTCAGGATTTTCTCTGAAGAGGTAGTTCCATCGGTGAAGGTTGTTACCATGATGTTAACACCATCAACGGGCTCAGCGCTTTCCACACCCATGAGGTTGAAATAGCTGATGCTCTTCACCTGCTTCTTAGCATTCACATCGGTCACATCGGTCACGATGTGCGGGTCAATAAGATCAACCGGGGCTGCAAAGAACTCCCAAGCCTTTTTGCTGGGGTCAGGCGAAACGCCATGTCTCGGGCTTGCGGGAGCATATTGAAGGATAATTATCGCATGGAAAGTGTAGCCACCGTCGCTACGCAGCTGTTCAGAAACATCACCTGCCAAGTTATAATCCCAAAGCGGGTAAAATGCACCATGGAAATTGTACTTGTTCATGCCTTCGTTCTCGTCATGCATGGGCACGCAGAAGAGACCAGACTCCCGGTCATAAACTGCACCTGTGATAGTTGCATATTCGTATGGCTTGGGAATCATGAAGAAGAAATTCTGACCATAATACTCACCCTCGCCTGCAGGAACACTCGACATTCTGGTATAATCACCATAATAATTCGACCAATAACTTAGCACAGTGGGGAAATTGACGGGACAATACACATTGGGCTCATAAGGCTTAGGCACATCATCGCCCACGACAATAGACGCATCGGTGAGTGGTGCCATATTGTGGTAGCCTCCATAATCAACCTTTATATATTGCAAGTATTTGCCTAGATAGGGTTGCACATCCTCATCGCCCAATTCCACTAGAACCCAGTTGTTTTGGGGATATTTCTCCTGCGCACGCTTGCTGCCTGCGATAAAGTAGGAATGATCGTCCTCTCGCGGATAAGTAAAGAATCTCACCGACTCATCTTCGTCTTTAACCACAAGATAGTTACATCCTTCTTTAGTCGTGAATGCTGCTGCTACTTGCAGTCCATTGCCCGAGATGAAACCGCCTTCATCACCTGGGCGCAGGAAGTATTCCCTCAGCGACATAACGGAGCCAGTAGTGAAGTCGCTGTAAACAGCCTTTTCTACCTCTTTGTAGAGATATACTGGTTCGTTGGGGATATACCAAATCAACTCACCCTCACTGGGGTCATCGGGGTCAGGGATAAACATTTCTTCTTCCTGAGTCAAGCAGAATCCTCGTGGTTCTTCATCGGTTCTGAATCTCAAGATGTTCCCCCAGTTGTCAGCACCGATCACATCATCAGCTTCTTCAATTTCATATAATGCAAACTGATAGTTCCATGACTCTTCGTTTTCTTCATCAAAGGGAATAAAGTAATCCACAACCTTCAAGCCGTTGCACTTGACTTCCCACCATTCGTCTTCGGTTCCTTCGTTGTGAATCAGCCATTCAGAATCGTCCTTGAGCCAGTAGTCTTTGCCGTTCTTGTTGAACTTGAACACGAAATTAGGCAGATCGTTATCAGGATAGAATTTATCCATCTTGATGACGGCGGCATGGGCAGGGGCATTTAGAATCCTATGCTGACCTTTTACCATAGTGATAGGAGCCTCAACCCAGTTGGGTTGTCCTTCCTCGATTCCGTTAAATACATACGCCTCGGTGTCGGACTTTTCATACACAAGCAGATTAGTGCCTGAGGTATATTTCTCGAAGAACTCGGCTACTTGCTCATCCCAATCCTCGGGGGATTCATACTTGGGGTATTCAAACTCGGTGACTTTCTGGTATCCATCTATGCCAACCACGGTTTTAGTGGCATACACCGCCGTGAACTCGGTGTCCTCGGTGGTGGTAAAGGTTGAGAAATCGACAAGGTCTGGTTCCTGGTTAGGGGTTACGTGAAATGGATCGGTAGTCCATCCGCAGAACACCTTGCCGTTATATTTCTTGGGATTGGCAGGTGTCTCTATGAGTTCTCCTGCATAGCCCTCAGTCACAACAGACTCGGTTCCCGATATTCGCCATGTATAAGTACATTTAGCGTCTTCTTCATACTCGGGCCACACTTCAACTTCGGCCTCGGGCATAACAAACTGTATCGTGCTATCGTTGACTTGAGTAAATTCCAGGTCTTCGTAGATATCTTCCTCTGATTCTTCGTCCCAACCCATGTATTTCTTGACAGCCAGTTCGCTCACATGGTAATGCGGTACAGTGTGTATAATCGCAGTAATCAACGTTCCAGGGTACACGCAATTATTCTCATATTCCTCAATGAGCCTCTCCCCATCATAAAATTCAACACGACCGTAATCCCACCAGCCTTCATCCCACACTCGGGCTTTGTTGATGGTCACATAATATGTTGCAGTTGCTTCCAGCCACTTTTCTTCATATGTTTCGGGGTCATAGCTGTAGCGATATCCCGCAATCATCTCGACCGGGATGTTTTCGCCCATGTGCCCCATGTGCCCCATCTCTTCCCAGTTGGAGTCTATCCAGAAATTATTGAAGAATTCTTCAAAGAAATCTTCCCAGTGTTCCACCATCCATTCTTCGTCAAGGACAACTTGTCGGGAGGTGCCGTCATCATAAGATAGCGTTATCGTTAGTCCCGTGGCATCAACCCAGTCCCATAGGGCATACTCTGTCTTAGCGAGATCGCCAGAGATTTCCAGCTTCACTGGCGTCTGCGCTGATACCGTGACAGCCGTCATGCACACAAGCACAAACAATAACAATTGCTTAATCTTTAAAAGTTTTTCCATTACTAATTTTTTAGAAATTACAAATGCACAAAATTTTATAATGGTTTTTACCATAATAGCACAAAAGTACAAAAATTCACATAAATTTAGGGGGGGGTAACACTCTTTAACATATAATTCAGTTTTTTTAGCGCACCGTGCTTGGGTACTGGAAAAATTCAGTAATGTTTTTTGCTGGTTCCCCGCGCGGATCTCACAGATAACACTGATTTAATAATAACTGAAAGAAATTAAAATAATTACTCAACTTTAGCATGTGAAACCATTTGAGCTTCACCTATTTGCTCCGATTAGCGTCTTGCTGGACGCGGTGCATGTTGCATTTCTTCCCCCACCGCCACTTCGTTCGGCGGTGGGGGTTATTCAGGTATTGTCCTGCCGGACAACAAATTAGCAATATTTATTATCAAATGCTAAAGTTGAGTTAATTATGGGACAATATAAATCACCCCACTTTAAACCTTGTGTTCAATCGGGGTTACTTGCCCAGTACAATGTTGAGTGTGGCATTCACGTCGGTGATGTCAACAATGCCATTGCCGTCAACGTCGGCACGGCCATTGTACTTGCTTGCGCTGTCCTTGCCCAGGACGATGTTGAGCAGGATGTTCACGTCGCTGATGTCAACCACGCCGTTGTTGTCCACGTCACCTGTAACGGTGATCACGCCGCCTATGGGCTTAATATCGAAGAACTTCTTCCAAGTGCTGGCAGTCTTGTACTTATCCACGCTTATTGCGGGGACATAAAGGGTTGCGTGCTCATAGGTGTTGGTCGTGAATGCGAGATCACTGGTTGTGGGAGGAATGATGTTGTGTGATGTGATTGATGTGAGAGCATCTGTCCAAAATGCACTCATGCCAATGCTTTCTACCGTTTCGGGCAATTCAATTTCGGTTATACTTGTTCCGTAAAACGCGTCATCGTTAATTTTCACAAGATAACTGGGTAAAGTCACCTTGTTGATCTTGCTTACATTGAAACACAGCATGTCGCCAATCTCGGTAATGAGATAATTCTTGTTGGCTCCATTGGTCTCGTCGGTCTCAAAGTCAGAACATTGAAACGCTGTAATTTGGCCATTGCGGGTTTTGGGTGCATAAACATACTTGGCCTTGCCGGCATAGTTCACGCCGTCAACGGTGATGGGTGTTGAACTCAAGACGGTCATGTGGTACTGTGTCCCGTCTTTTCCGTCACGATAAGAAAAGTCATAAGCGCCCCTTTTGATAGACGCAAAAACGCCTCGGCAAGCAGTGTTACTATTGTAATTTGCGATGTTTTCTGCGGGTACATGCAGCGTAGCGCTACTGTTAACATTGTTGAAGCCCCACTGGTAAGATGAGGGATAACCATAGTTAATGTAGAGGTTTTCGAGGCTCTGTGTGCCCGCAACGAAGTAGTAGTGAAGCGACCTGCATGACGAGGGGATGAGGATGTTCTTGATGGGAGTGCCGCTGAACGCGTAAGCACCCACATATTTCAATCCGTAAGAGAAATAGAGGTCACTTGCAAGCGCAGTGTTGGCAAATGCATAGTCGCCCACGTAAGTCACATTAGGACTCAGGGTGAGCGCGTTCATCTGCTTCTCGCCATAGAATGCGTATGTACTGATGGTATCGACATTCGCGCCCAGGGTTACCTTGTACTTGCCAGAGCCGCCGTTGCCCGAGTAATTGTCAACGACATACTGACCCACGCTGGTAACAATATATTTCTTATTGTTAAAAGTAACGCTTGCTGCAATCTTGAGCTCGGTTGAACCCCACTTGGGATACCACGAGTCGTAGCGCACGCGGCCCTGATACTGCACGCCGTCGATGGTCTCGGCCTTGGTGCTAACTACTGTGTAGCCGCTGTGGGGCTTGCGTATGTTTGAATTGGAATTGATGTCGGTACCGATGTCATAAGAACCGTTGGTAACGGTCCATCCGCTGAACTTGCCGGTGCCGTTGTACTTGTTTATAGCGCTATAAGGCACGTGCAGGGTAGCCTTGGCAGGGGCATTCCTCATCATGTAATCATTAAAATAAGGAAGTGTCGAGGCGTTGATACCCACGTCTTTCAGCGATCCACAGTTGCTGAACACGTCCTTGCCAAAACTCAACATGGTGCTTGGCATCCACACGCCCTCTACGACCGCTCCGGCAAACGCTTCGTTGCCTACGGTTACCACGCCGTAAGGCAGGTGAATGCTCTTGATGGTGCGGTTGCCCTTGAAGGCATTTGTTCCGATACCAGTCACACTGGGTTTGAAACTACTCTGGTAGAGGTTGATGCCGTCATAAGCCGCGGGGCAAATGTAAAGAGTGCTGAAAGACTTGTTGTACAGCATGCCCAAATAAGAGGCATACTTGGTGTTCTTGGTGTCAACAACGATCTCTGTCAAGTTGATGCAGTTGTCAACAAAAGTCGTCTGAGCAATCGAGGTCACAGTAGAGGGAATTGAGAGAGACGTCAGGTTGGAACATGAGCTGAAAGCATAAGAGCCAATCTCCTGCACGCCTTCCTTGATCTCGATATTGGCGAGGCGTGAACCGTAGAATGCACGGGTGCCAATCGCCGTAGCCTTAACCTTGACGGTATTGACCCTTGTGTTCATGAAAGCCTCATCACCGATTCTTTTCAAGTAACTGCAAGAGCCCATGTCGCAAGTGGTCATAGCATCGTTCATCTTAAATGCGCCTTCGGCAATCTCTGCAACCTTGTAAGTAGTTGACCCAACAGTTACTACATTAGGAACGGTAACAGTGGTCAGTGACTTACCCGTGTTTGTCATACTCGTAATCTTAACTTCGTCGTCCGAGTCGGAGATGGTCTCATAGTTGAAGTTCGTCGATGAGAACGTCAACGCATGCGCTGCGGTTGCCACGACAGCCGATAATAGTAAAATGGGAATCTTTTTCATAATAATATATTCTTGATGTGGTTTTAATTACATGTAAATGAAGCATTCAATTGCATTCTTATAGTTTTATTTGCAAAATTAGACATTTTACTATACTTAACAAATTACCCCCCCGATTTAAGTATTATTAACAATTAAATCGTGATTGTGTAACTATTCAGCAATGGAACTCCCCGCGCGGATCTCACTGAACTCACTGATTTTTTCATTGAAAATATATTAACAATTAGAGGCTGAAAGCCGACACGCACAAAGCTTGCTTTGGGCACATAACCCCCACCGAAGGGAGTGAAACGACTGCCGGTGG
>NZ_JAZLLZ010000081.1:0-39163 GCF_045598405.1 Sodaliphilus sp. | reverse complement strand
GAGGGCTTGCAGACGTGTCCGAGGCGGTGCCTCGGAGTACTGGACACCACGGTCGCTGTTTCCGACGGCCTGCGGCCATCGGTTACGATGCAATGTGACTACTCCGTCGTCATGGATCACCTTAATCACTTTTATCGTTTTTATCGCTTTTATCGCTTTTATCGCTTTGATCACTTTTATCACCTTGATCAATTTTATCACCTTGTAGTGCTTTATTACGTTTCCATGGATGCAAAGGTAATGCGGTGATTGCAGGGAAGCATTATCAACCGGGCAAGTGGAGGGGTATATTATGAACGGGGGATCAGGTGATTGAGGAGTGGATAATCGGCGGGGCACCAGTCTAGGGTGTTGAGATCTTGGGGGGCGAGCCATTGATGGGCGTTGTGCTCCTTTATTATATATATAGGTGGTGTGCTGGAAGGAATGCAATGGTAAAACATGAGTGTGATGAGGAAATCGGGGTACTGATGGTCGATGGTGGCGATGTGCTCCCCTACTTCGACTTCTAGCTCCATTTCTTCTATTAACTCGCGCCGCAGTGCTTCTTGGGGTGTTTCCCCGGGTTCAATCTTTCCCCCGGGGAATTCCCAATGATAGGATGTGTAGTCAAATGGTGTGGCCCCTCGCTGCATGCACAGGATTTTGCCGTCCCACTCTATCACTGCCGCTACTACATGAATGTGCTTCATAATCTTACTTGACAAGACTCATGTTGAAACTAATACCATAGTTGGTGTTAGTTGTGGGATAAGCAGTAGTAGAAACGAGCGGAGTGTTGACCTGATGATCAAAGTAAGCGCCAAGTGTGATGCGCTTGCTCATCTGGTAGTTTGCCGTGAATTTGATGCCAAATGTGCGTGTACCGCTAGTTGCCTGCGCCGTGTTGTCAAGGATCTTGCGGATGAGGGCATTGTTGTTGTTGAGCTGCAAGTCAAAGTTAAGAGTGAGGTCATTGCTCACGCCTTGCTGCTTGCCACCTTTCATCTTGAGTACAGAATTGAAATTGGCAATCTTGTAGCCAGCACCAATCACGAACGAGGTGGTATTGGCTTCGACAACTTGTCCCGCAGCGCTGTTAAGGGTGAGAGTGCGCGAGTCGCGGTACTCACAGTTGACGGTCATGCTATTGTTGAGCGTAGCATTGACGCCAATGAGCGGTGCAAATTTCTCGGTGACAGTAACCGACGAGATATTATAAGGCGAAGACGGGGTGGCACCGCCTGTGAGCGCGTCCTGTGTGAAACCAAGTCCCTTGCCGATGTCAACCCAATCGGTGAATGAGTTGAACGAACCTACCTGATAAGTACACTGGTAAGCATGAGTGAGTGTGAAGCTCTTGAAATACTTGGAGAAGAACGGAAGTTTTGACAATCCGTCATAGGTAACACGCCAGTTAGGCAAAATCTCCTTCAATGACGGGAACGGATTGAGGGTTACCTTGTTGGCATTCTTTCCCGAATAAGCCGCCATGAAAGCCGGGATGAGCACATCACTGCTCATGGGGTTAACACTTCCGTTCTTGGGATCGAACTCCTTGCCCGCGGTAATCGTGCCACGCAAGAATCCGCGGTCGGGATAAGTAGTGCCTATGTACTGATTCTGGAGTCGCTGCGCAATGATGGGAATATTGGCAAGGAACTCGTCAAAGACAGCGCTATGGTATCCGTTGCTGTTATTACCACGTGATGCAAAGACTGTGGCGATAGCCATGTGAGTCTTGGTGTAGTTACCGGCATAAAGCGTTCCCATGTCGTCATACATAAACTGCATCTGGCTAGTGCGGTTGTCGGTGCGGTTACCCGTAAGAGTCACCTTCAATCCCTTTACAGGTTCGAGCTGAACCTCGGCATTGAACTCTTGAGTCTTAGAGAACAGCGCAGGCGTAGTCATAGACTGGTCGCCGAGCAACCAACCACGGCTCTTGGCCTTATCAAGATAGCTTTCATCGACAAAACCAAAGGCGAAGTCAAGACCTGGAGCCATGACGTCGTAGTGAGTGCTCTGACCGAAGATATCACCAATCTCGGGAATAAACTGCGGGATGGACATGCTGCGCGTGCTGCGCCAACGCACGTTGACACTGCGCACGCTCATGAGGGCACGTGTGGTGTACTGCCCCAGTTCGCTCCAGAACGATTTGTCCTCGGTGAGATCCTCGGTGATGACAAACTTGATGCTCTTGTCGCCAGTGGTGAGAATCTCCACATTATTATTGTCCTTAACCTTGAAATTCACAGCAAACGGTTTGTTATCGGTCGTGGTGGCCGAAACCTTCACCTTCTTGACATTGAGGCTGTGCTTGATGATGAGCACAGAGTCGCTGTCGCTGTGCAGCTTGAACGTGCGCTGGAACTTCTTGGGCTTGACTTTCGTGTTTTTATCCTTGGGTCCCATCTTGTTGTTGGAAGAACTCGAGAACCTCTTGTTGACAGCTTGCAGGTAAGGAATCTTGTTGTAGAGCTGTTCCATGCTGAGACGGCAGTCGATGTTGAGCGACGACTGGTTAGCAATAGTGTTGCCCGAAGAGATGCCATCGATAACGGTACCACGATCCCATCGATAGGTAGAGTTATAGGTAGCCGAGGCATTGATAAAGCTCAAGATGGGTATAGCGCTGAACGGAGCCTTGTAACTTGCGGTGAACGACTGGTTGTAGGCCCACGGAGTTCCCAGGTCCTTAATACTTTGCCAAACCGAGTCACGCCAGTCGCGATAACGGTCGGGGAAGAGTTCCTTGTTGACTTGTCCGATGGGCTCGAGGATGTGTGCCGAGGTGTTGCTATTGAACGACATCGAGAGAGACTTGGTGAAGTTCCATGTGATAGCAAACTGACGATCCCACAAGAAATTCTTGCTCACCGACACAGGAAGTTCGACATTGATGCCCGTTTCGTTGCGAGTCTGCTGCTCGTAGTAGTAACGAGAGATATTGGTGTTGAACGCGATGCTAGTGGGCAGCCAACGCAACTCCCACTCGCGGAAGAACTTCATGTTCTTGTTCTTGGCGTCAACCATTTTCTTGAACGGAGAGAACGGTTTGACGTAAGGAGTCCAGCTATACTGCATGCTACCGCGATAGTCGTTAGTGTTTTCATACACATTGTCGGGGTCGTTGAGGTGCTGCTTATTAGATGAATAACTGAATGTGAAGTTGGCAGGGTCCCAAGGCATGGGGTTTTTGCTCTTCACGTCAAACTTCAGTCCCGACACGCTGAAACTCTTCACCGTGCGTTTAGTCTCGGCAAAGTTATTGATTGAGTCGCGCTGATGCTTATCCACACATGCTTCGAGAGCGTCCTCGAGAAGGATATCCTGGTCGAGGGGGTTATACTTGGGAGTAGTGGTCTCGTTGCTGTAAGAGTAATAGATGGGAGCATGGAGTTTCACCTTCTCGGGCAAGAAACGGCCGACATCGCCCTGCACAGCGATGTTATACTGGTTATAATTGTCCATGCGGCGCTGGCTGAGGCTCTCGTTCACGCCACCGAAGCCATAAGTTTCACGATGGAATCCCGCATTGACAGTGGCGATGTCGCTCAACGCAAGCGTAGCATTGGCCTTGGCAGCCCAGCCACCCTCATTGTCGAAGTCGGTGACACGCATCTCGTCGATCCACACGACACAATCCTTGGTTGTGGGAGCATTGTTGCGCACACCTATCAAGAGCACACGCACGTCGCTGAGCGAGGGATTACCCATGACAAAGACACGATGATTGGGGTGCTCGGGGTCTTGTTCCTGGTAACGCTGGAAATAAGACACATCGCCCGCCCCCATCAATTTCTCGGCATTGCGGTGCTTCTTAACATTGGTGAAGACGTCTAGGTCGATATCCATAGTGTTATTCTCGGGCCACACGCGCAGACGGTCCTGCGAGCTGTTGGTGTTGTAGCGTCCGGGAGCAGTGAGTTCAAGAGGAACCTCATACTCATAGTAGTTGTTCTTGATGTCAGAGCCAAGTCGCAAGAACACAGACACATCGCCATTCTTGAGATTGGTAACGTCGTCGATGAGAGCCTCACCGTGCACAAACATCTGCAATCGCTGGTAGATGCGCAGGTCGAGGCTGGTGTTGCGGTAAACGCCGCGTGCATCATCGGCCTGCAAGCCCTGTACCTTCATCTGCATTGACTGCTCGTTGAGCTGTGTGATTTGCGATTGACCAGAGTCAACGATACGCGACACGCCAGGAGGCAACACATAGTTGACAGGTTCGCGGCTAGCATTCTCCTCGATGTTGACCGAGTTGATGTTGATAGAACCAGTGGCAGGAGTCTCGCCGCGCAGGTTGAGATTGTAATCATAGTTGCGCCACTCGCCGCGCACAAGTTCGAGTGTAGCAAAACGCAAGTGGGTGGTCTCGCGGAATCCGGTCATGAACATACGCATGAAACGGATAGTAGAGAAGTCATTGATATTACCGATTTTCTTCTCATATTCCCTCAAGGGTATGCTGAACTGGTACCAAGTAGCTTCCTGATCCTTGCCGTCGCGAGTGCGCACCTTGGCCACCTGCTTATCGGTGATGTGGTTGAATCCCACCCGCAGCGAGTCGGGGTGTATGGCAACGCGATACTGGAAGTAGCGTTCATACTCGTTGAGAGTGTTGTCCTGGTTGATGTCCTCCACATCGGGCACGCTGCGTGCGCTCTGGTAGAGGCGGTCGGCCACGTCTTCCTGTGAGAGCGAGTTGCCCTCGGTGCCATTATATCTCTTGTAGCGTTCAAGGATAGAGAGTTTCTTCTCGTCGTAGTCATAACCACGGTAGAAGTGGTAATTGTCGCCCGCGGGGTCGTTGAGCGGCGAGAAAGGATCTTCTTCCATGGCATCAAGGGTGGCTTGAGGCAGAGTCTTTTTCAACTGGCCAACGAAAGTACTATATGCGCCGAAATTTTTCTCCTCGGCAGTAGAAAGTCCGTTGAGACCTACATCCTGCAAGGGACGGGAGTCGCTGCTAGTATCGAAGGCATAGGTCATCGAAGTCTGTGTTGAGACCTTGCCCCATGCTGTATCCTTTACATAGGTGGAATCGCCGTTGACAGGAAGTCCGTTCTCGTAACTCTTGAGTCCATCCTTGAGGATATCCTCGCTCACCTCTCCGAGGTTGAGATACAGGTAACCGCCATCGCGATTGGGATTATTCTCGTCCATGAAAGGATCGAGCAACCAGAACTGGATGTACTCGATGTTGGACTGCTCAAAGTTGGTGTTGTCAAGCTTGCGCATGATACCACCCCAACGCTTCTCGGGATTGAGAAGATTGCCATTATCATCAATATTGGTGGCGTCGAGGTTATAGGGACCACGTTCCTTGGGGTAGAACGAGAGGTTGAGGGTCTGCACGGTTGAAGACTCGCCGTAGTTGAGGTCACGTCCAGGGAACACCTCGCTGTAACTTACCTCACGCACGTAAGGGTTAGACAGTTGCTCAAGGTCGTTCTTGATGTAACCAGGCGCATAAGACGAGTTGCGCTGCGTGAACAAGCGGTCGATGTAGTACCACGCCAGGAGCGAACGGTTCTTACCGTAGTCCACATTATTAGACAAGGCAGCTTCGGGGAACAAAGCGCCTGAACCGCCGTCGTAAGGAGTTGATGCAAGGAACCATGCATAAGGCGAACGAAGGTCGATGCCCGACTGTGTTGACTCGAAGTCGTCGATATAACTACTACCGGCATTTGAACCAGTCTTGGCCTGATGAGGAATCAGCTGGGCAAACTCACCCTTGAATGAGAGCGATGACGGTGCAGTGGCATTGACCGTGGGAATCTTGTTGAGCAAATTGGTGAGCCACATGAACTTTGTGTTATAGTTCACATTTACACCCCAAATGGTGTTGTTGACGATTTCATCGCCTATGGCAACCTTCTCGGTAAGAGCTTTCTCGCCATAGTGCATCACGGTACCGCCTATATGGAAGTTCTTGTTGAACGCATAGTCGAGGTCGAGTCCCATGAGCGTCTTGCGCTGCATGCTGAATGTTGACTGATTCTCGAGCGAAACGCTGATGTTAGTTCCCGCATCGATGATGCTCTGATTTGTGATAGTCACCGTACCCATGTTGTAGTCGACGGTGTAGTCGCTGTTCTCGGTGAGGGTCACACCACCGGCTGTGACAACTACCGAACCGCGAGGCACGTTCATCGCATTGAGTTTGATGACGTTGCCCGACGATGCCTGGTATTCGCCGGCAAGGACAAACTTGTTCTTGTCCTGTACCTGACGCGCTGCGGTGAGCGTGGTGTCGTACAGTTCGTCGTAAACATATACCTTGGCAAGGGCCTCGTCATTAAGTTTCTTGCGCAAGTGGTCACCGAAGGGCTCTACTACGGGGAAAATGATCTTGCCCAGCGAGCTGTTCACGGTGTAATTCTCAATGTAGTCAAAGCGACCGTCCTTGTGGAACTCATTGTTGGCGTCGAGTCGGTCAAGGTTCATAACCTCAAGCAGTGGCACGCCATTGATTACGCCAGCAGGTATATAAGGCAGTTCGGTACCAGTGGTGTCGCTCAAGTACTTGATATCGAGCTTGAAGTTCTTTTTCTCAATCGAATAAGCGCCCAGCGAGTAGATGTTCTTCATCATGAGGTCCCACATGGGCTGGTCGGTTGAAGTGGTGGTACCCTTGAGCATCTTCACATATATTGACTGGTCGGTGGCAGTGATGTCGCCAGAGAACTCACCCACCTGGTAGGTGTTGCCACGGTAGGTATATTGGTAAGACACCGCCAGCACCTCGTCGCTGTTGAGAGCGGTCTTTAACTGGATATAACCCAGCGTTGAGTTGAGCGTGTATTCCGAAGATGACAGCAAGCGCGCGCTCTCAATCTTCTCATAATCCTTACCGCCTTCGAATCCGTAGGCCTTGAGAGGTTCAAGCGCAGTAGCCACCTGGCTGATGTAGCGGGCATCGGGATACTGTGTCTTGATCTCGTCGAGCAGGTTGTTCGATGAGTTGCTAGGATTGGGTGAGAAAGGATCAGGCTTCCAGTGAGAGTTGGCAAGGCGGCGGTTTTCACCCACGTCCTGGAACGCAATGAGGTTGCGTGACTCGCTGAAGTTGCTGCGCTTGTTGGTGATCCACACCTCCACACGGGTCACGTTGATGCCCGACGACACGAGCGGCAACTTCGAGCACCATGCATCGTAATTGTCACGGAAGAACTGCGACAGGAAGTAGTTGCGGTTTTGGTCATATTTGTCACCAGTCACATAGAACTTTGTGGTTTGTGCACCGCCCTTTGTGTTTACCGTCTGCGATTCACTGTTTTGCTGTGACACAAGTGCCGTGGCGGTGAGTTTGCCAAATTGTAATTTGGTCTTGACACCGAACAGAGCCGAACTACCGCGTATGAGCGACGAACCGGTGGTCATGCTCACGTTACCGGCCTCGATGTTCTTGATGATCTCGTCCTCCTTGCCGTCGTAGGCGAGTTTTAAGTTCTTATTGTCGAAATCAAAAGTCGCATCGGTGTTGTAAGTCATGTTGAACTTCATCTTGTCACCCACCGACGCTGCAATGGTTGCCTGGATTTTTTGGTCGAAGTCGAAATAGGTCTTGCGACGCGACTGCACGCTCAAAGCAGGGTTGTCGGTCTTGTTGCTCTTCACGCCCATGTTTACTATTACCGACCCCTGGGTCTTGAGCTGCACACCGCCAGGGCCGAAAATAGATTCAAGCGGACCAAGTCCAAACTGCATGTCGAGGAAGTTGAAGGGATTCTTTGCCTTTTCCTCGGCGCTCTCGGCATTCTTTTGCTTGTAGTATTCCTGCATTGACTGGCGAAGCGCGATATTGTTATATTCGTCGGAACTCAAGATAAACGGAGTGACGATATCGTTATCGCCCAGTTTGGTATGGATAACATAACATCCTGTCTCGGGGTCATACTCGGCCTCGGTCTTGATGTTAGAGGGGTCTTTTAGGTCAAGAGAGTATTCACCCGTAGCGCTCACGTCGTCATAGTTGCCGGGCACTGTGGGTCTCACGGTGAAAGGCAGCGACAGTGTGTCACGTGCCGAGCGAGGCTTGGGTTGCTGTTGCTGCACGGGTTGCACAGGTGGCGGTGGCGGCGGCGCGAGTTTTGATTGAACATATTGGGCAAAAGCCGAGTCATTGCCGAGGGCTATTGCTATCAAGCCCGCGACAACTACGAAAAACAATATTTTAAATTTTCGACCTGTCATTAATAAACCAACTTAGCACTAACAAACGTGATAATGCTAAAAAATATTAAAAATAACCATACTTCGCTCACGACGATGTCATTACATCATCTTGAGCGCTTTCTTAATTGCATCTTCTACCGAGATGTTAGGTTCTTGCTTAAAGAGCTTTTTCAGAGCCTTTTGCGACATCTGTTGGGTGAATCCCAGCATTACCAAAGCCGCCATTGCCTCCTCAAAGACAACTCCCGAAGCCTCGCCTGTTTCTTCTATTAACGTATCACCTGCCACTTTTATTTTGTCCTTGAGGTCAACAATTATGCGTTGGGCTGTTTTTGCCCCCACGCCTTTGACCGATTTCAGGACACTGGCGTTGCCCGAGGCGATGTTTTTCTCAAGTTCGACCGCTGGCAGCGATGAGAGAATCATGCGGGCCGTGTTCACACCCACTCCGCTCACGCTGATGAGCAGCAAGAACAGTTCACGCTCATGCTTGTCGGCAAATCCGTAAAGCAAGTGAGCATCCTCGCGTATTGCTTCATGCACATAGAGGCGAGCTACCTCCATCGACGGCAACTTTGCCAGTGCGTCGTAGGTTGACAGTGATATGTTTATCATGTAACCCAGGCCGTGGTTGTCGAGAACCACATAGGCCGGGTTGAGTTCGGCAATCGAGCCTTTTATATAGTCTAACATAATATTTATTAGTGTTTTACAATTAACTTTGCTGTTTTCTTGCAATGTCCAGCGTTGACTACGACAATGTATATGCCGCTGTCCAGCACATCACTCATGGTGATGTGTGAGTCGCCACACACTGTGGTTATAGCCACTGCCCTACCCTGCATGTCGAGCAGCACCACGGTGGCAGGGTTGTCGCCGATGCCTGCAACCGCGAAGTCTCCGTTGCAAGGATTGGGCGCTACCGTTATGTTTTCGGTATGTATAGCCTGTACCGATGCCTCGTGCTGCACATGTTTAATAGCTGCATTTATGTCGAGCTTTCCTGCTCCCCATCGTGCTGCGTCGCCTGCGGTGACATAAGCGTCGCGCACCGAAGTGGCGGTGAGCATTTCACGCACCTCGTGTGGCGACAAGTCTGGCTTAATTTCTAGGCACAGGGCTATGGTTCCCGTCACCACCGGGGTGGACATGCTGGTGCCGTAGTGCGATGCATAGGGGTAATACACGCCATCGACTGTCACACCGGGAGCACGCAACGTTGTCCCCAAAGCGCTTATGGAGTCATATCGGCTAGCCGACGACACGAGGACAAAGCCTGGAGCCACGACATCGGGACGAGCCATGCCGCGCATGTCGGGACCGTAACTCGAGAAATAGGCTATATCTTCAAGCACAGCGCGCGAGTTGAGCAGCTGCGTGCCGTCTTCCAGAGGTCTGAACCTGCGGGTGCAGTAGGCACCCACCGAGATTGCGCTGTCGCCTGTGGCTAGGTCACTTATCGACATCGATGTCATGCCTGTGGACATGCCGCTGATGTTGCTGCGCGTGAACACAAGTCCGCTGCCTGCCCACGAGCACACGCGCTCGCCGTCGCCTGCGGTCAATTTAAGTCCTAGCACGATATCGTCACTGGCGGGTTTCACATTGATTTCGGCCAAGGTGTGGTAATGTCCGTTGCAGCTCTCCACCGCATTTGATGCCTCGATTTTGCCATCGCTGAAATACTGTGCAAACCGAGGATCGCTATTGCTGTCGAGTATCACAGATTCCTCATCGGGTGCAAGTTGGGGCACTTCCCACGAATAAAGCGTTTTTCCTGTCGATTTAGACACAGCGGTAAATATGGCGGTGTGCTGTTTTTCACTTAACGACCACATCGACACAAATCCCGGAGTCCACCCTTGCGCATCGGCATAAGGTGCTATTGTGGTGTAGATAGTGTCGTTGCGGGAAAACGAGTGGTCTATCACGTGCTTGCGATGTCCGTTGTTGGCCGCCGATACCACGCAGATGCGTCCTGGTCCCGACAGTTCGTCAAAGGTGCGGCACAGTTCCGAAGTGCCATCATGAGGGCCTTCCTCCGAGCCGATGCTCATATTGATAACCGCAGGCATGTTGTGACGCTTCGCCACGTCAAAGATATACCGAACCGAGTTGGCAACATTCACGTCAGTGAGCATGCTGTCGGGCATAGCACATATCACGAGGTGTGCGCCGGGCGCTACGCCATGCAGTCCGTTGCCCTTGTAGCTGCCCGCTGCAGTGCCGGTGGTGTGTGTGCCATGCGACATCGAAGGATTGTCGGTGGTGAGAAGGGCTATCTGCTCGGGAGTATCGTAATGGCTGCCCGGCAATGTGTAGCCATCGACCACTGGCGCGATGCCTTCAACGTAGGCAGGCAAATAGGCGGCAATCACGCGCGAACGGCCTTGCTCGTCGCACAGGTTTATGTGATTGAAGTCCACACCAGTGTCAATCATGCCCACAATAACTCCCTTGCCAGTATAGGCAGCCTCTGCATTGGTGCCGGTCATGAAATCGGGGAAATCTGAATAGATGCGCGCGCTGTCATTAGTCACCCACACGCGGTGAGCCACTTCCATAGCACGCACACCGTCCATCGACGCCACATCGTGCAACCGGCATGCCGGCAAGCTCACAGTAGCCACATTGCCGGTCACACCATGCACCTCGGCCCCAGCAGCCTCAAGGCTGTCGATTGCAGAGGGGCTAACAAGGGTGACAAACGCACCCACACGCTGCTTGTCGGACATAGCCATGCGTGAACGGGCTCCTAGTCCATGGCGAGGCGAGGCATATAGCGCCACGGCTGCTGCCAGCACTATTGTAAATAAATATCTCATTGAAGCATAATGTTTACCAAAGCATTTATATCTTCCACGTCAACATCGTCGTTTCCTGCCACATGGGCACGGCCATAGTAGCGGTCGGGGTCATCACCGCCCAGCATGATATTCGCAAGCACGTTAAGGTCAACGATATCAACCTCACCATCGCCATTCACATCGCCGCGAGCCTTGTTGTATTCCCGCAAGATGAGTTCAATTCCGCCTTTGGCGTTGATATATCCGTGCTCACCCATCTGCGGTGTGTAGGCATAGGGCGGCCTTGCTGTGCTTGCCATTACTTCCTTGATCTGCGCCACATTGAGCGACGGGCAAGCCTGCAGCCACAGTGCCACAATGCCGGTCACGCAAGGAGCCGACATCGATGTGCCCGACTTGACGTACCAGTACTCATAGGTGCCATTCACAGCGAGTCGCTGCGAGTATGACGACTTGCTGCAATTATAGTTGCTCACACTCGACACCACCTGTACGCCAGGAGCAAGGATAAAGGGATGCACCACGCCATTCAGGTCGGTGCCGTAACTTGAGAAACGTCCCATGGAGCCTAGCGAATAACCTGTGCTATAATAGTGTCCGGCATTGGGATAGGTAGTTCGGGCTGCACATGCGCCCACCGATATCGTGTGCTTGCCCGTAGCCATGTCGCTGATCGATATCAAGTCATTGCCATCTGAAAATCCGGGGAGGTTCTCCGATGAGAACGACGCGTTGTTGTTCACGTCCCACACATCTACCTCACCGTCCTCGGCACCGTCGATTGTGAATGCAAGCGCCCTGCCCGAAGTCGTTCTTGCCGCATGCTTGACATATATGCGGTACTTGCCGTTAATCTTATCCACTCCTTGTGTCACATACAAGAAACCCGACGCATACTCGCTCAACACCGGGTCATTGCCCAGGTTGATCACCGTGTCGCCTGGTATGGGTGTCCCGGTGCACACTATTGCGTCTTGGGAGCTATCGTAGATACTATAAGTTATTGACAGCGGTGACTCGGTGCGTGACCACACATCTATCTCCGAGCTATTAGAGGTGCTAACTCCCATAACGCTGCTGAGCGAATGGTCCTGAGCCGTAAACACCTTGTGCATATATCCGCCCTTGCCAGCCTCGTTGCCAGCCGAGAGCACAAATATCACGCCATATTTCTCTGCCAGTTCGTCTATTGTGCGAGCGAGGATTCCTGTGCCGTCGTGCGGGCCGTCATGATTACCCAGACTCATGTTGATCACGCAAGGGCGTCCCACGCTGTGGGCATAGTGCGCGATATATCGAGCTGACACTCCCACTGTATAATCATCAAGCATATTGTTAGGTATGCCAGCAATCACAATCTCAGCTCCGGGAGCCATGCCGCCATAGTCACCCACAAGCGAACCGGCAGCAATGCCCGTGGTGTGGCAACCATGCGACATCGCCTTGTCGTCGGTAGTGAGTTTAGCAATCTGCTCGGGCATGGTATAGTCACATCCGGGCAAAGTGTCGCCATCTATCACCACCATTCCGCCGTCAGATCCAGCGGGATGATAGACGCGGCTGATGCGGCTCTTGCCATTAGCGTCCTTGAACGCCGGGTGGTTGTACTCGATACCGCAGTCCACCATACCCACGATCACTCCTGTGCCATCATAAGCCATGGGCAATCCTTTTCCGGCAAGGATATCATTAACGTGAGTGTTGCTGCGTGCCGAGTCGCAGTGCAGGTGCAGGCGCGATGACGCCGACACTGCCTTCACCCCAGGCAACGAAGCAAGACGCACCAGTGCCTCGGGCGATGCCTCTACTGCAACTAGGTTGCCGAAGCGTGACGCAATCCTCACACCACTCGCACGCAACTGTGCCACCCCTGCCTCATCGGCCGATACAAATGCCTGGATATTGCGGCTTGCGCCAGCAGGATTACACACGGCGGCATCACGCATCACAGCACTGCGCAACGCAGGCGACAACTTCGACTGTGCACAAGCACCCACAGCCACCCATGCAGCCAGTATCATCAAAAGAACTTTCTTCATAAAATTTCAGCAAATCGTTTTAAACTACAAAGATACAACAATTTGACGAAAAACGAAGAACGAAGAACGAAAAATATCGTAAAGAACGTAAATAACGTAAATAACAAAATAGGACGAAAGATGAACTGGCTCTCTTTTGATTTGGTCGTGGGCTATTTTTTGGGGCTGTGTTTGCCAGGTTTCGGTAAAAAATATTAACTTTGCGAAAAATTAACCACTATTATGACAAAAACCTACACAAAAGGCGACTACAAGCGGTTGAGCGACCGCATACGCAAGGGCCCGGAACATGTGAGCGCCGATGACTACGAGATGCTACATGCGCTGCGTCTCACCTACAAGGAACCCATGGCTACGGTGTTTAACACCGTTGAACGCATGGCGCACAGCATCGACCCTGACTGCATCTGCACTTACCGCATAAAACGCTTTGAATCAATCATAAGCAAACTGTGCCGTTTCCCCGACATGGAGGTGCAACGCGCTGCCGACCTGGCAGGATGCCGATGCATCATGACACGGCTCGACCAGGTGCTCGAACTCTATGACAGAATTAAGAAAAACGAGCACTTGCTACCCTTTGCTATCAAGGGAAAACCCAACAACTACATCGAGAATCCCAAGGAGGACGGCTACCGCTCAATACATCTCAACGTGCAGATGAAAGATGAGAGCAAAAAAGTGGTGGAGATACAGCTGCGATGCATCGAGATGCACAACTGGGCCACCCTCGTTGAAATATCGGACGTCATCTTCCAGGCCAAACTCAAAGAATACGGCTCGAAAGTCAATCCTGACCTTTTCCGCCTGCACCAACTGCTCTCGAAGAAAGATGAGGACCTCACTACCGCAGATTATCTCGAAATTGCACAGATATCAAAGAAATACCGCTACATGGAACGCGTGGGCGGAATTTTCTCGACCAACGGCATCGAGATGCGCCAGCAATGGAACAAGATGAAACTCAAGAACAAGAGGTTCTTCCTCATCTCCACCGGCAGCGACGGCAAGCCCGAGTTTG
Source organism: Sodaliphilus sp. (assembly GCF_045598405.1). Lineage (NCBI taxonomy): Bacteria > Pseudomonadati > Bacteroidota > Bacteroidia > Bacteroidales > Muribaculaceae > Sodaliphilus > Sodaliphilus sp. Next base: position 25,124 of record NZ_JAZLLZ010000081.1, on the reverse strand, counting down.
CAGCGTTTGAAAACTTCGACGAGGCCGAGCGCAACTACTTCGAGTGGTTCACCAACAACGAGAAGAACAGCAACATCGTGCTCACCCGCCTGCGCCACACCGACTTCAACAAGATAAGCATTGCCTACTGTAACTATTTCCTCACCTACAATGCTTCGATGCTGCGCATTCTCAAGGCAGTGGCAATGAGCACTGTGGATATCTACAACCGCCACAAGCTCTCGGAGTTCAGGACCGCCTATCCGCTGTTCTGGAAAATCGTTTACATCTGGCTGGGCGACAAAATCAAGGAAATAGACTATTTCAATAATGACAAGGACGTGCGCAAGTCGTTCAAGAAACGCAACGAGTGGACGGTCTCAATCCAGAACAGCTTCCGCGACGTGAACGGCATCATCAAGACCATGCAGTCGTCGTTTAACCACGGGTGGACCTATTTCTTCCTGCAACGCTTCAAAAAACGCGTGGACCGCGCAGCCAACAAGAGACTACACGAAATGCAATCTGTTTCTTAAAAAGTTTAAGAGTTTAAAAGTTTAAGAATAAACAACTACAATGAAGAATTTATTTTTACTATTGCTTGCCATAACATGTGTCGCTGGAGCACAAGCCCGCGGTCTCAAGGGCAAGACCATCTACCTTAACCCTGGCCACGGCGGCTACACCACTGGCGACCGCCCCACTGCCACCATCAACCACGAGTACATGGACACGTTGAGCTTTTATGAGACGCGTTCCAACCTGTGGAAAGCGCTCGAGACAGCCCGACACCTCAAGCAAGACGGCGCACATGTGATAATGAGCCGCACTCGCAGCGGATATGTGACACAGGCACAAATGGAACAGGGCATCCTCAATGAGAACCAGGAGAGTCATGCGCTGCCTTCACAGGACAAAGTGGATACCCGCTTCAACCAGGTGGAAACCGCACGCGACGAGTACGGACAGCAACAAATCGTGGGACTAGAACGTATTGCCTGCCAGGTTGACTCTATCAAGCCCGACTACTTCTTGTCAATGCACAGCAATGCCCACACTAACGGCAGCACCGTCAACTACCTGCTCATGCTCTTCCGCGGCGAGACCGGCAAGCCCTACTATGAGAACAGCGACTCGATGGCTCGCGTGATGTGGCCTTACGCCTTCGACAACCCGCTTTCTACATGGAGCCACTATGCTGCCGACAAACCCTGCGTCGTGGGCGACATCAGCTGGATGGGCGGCACTCCCCCGGGAACCCCTAACCGCACTGGCGCCACAGGCTACTATGCAGTGCTCAAGTTCAATGCGCCTGGATTTCTCGTGGAAGGTTCGTTCCACACCTACGACCCCGAGCGCCAACGTCTGCTCAACCCCGACTACTGCCGCCTTGAGGGCCTGCGCTACTACCGCGGCATTCGCGCCTACTTCGGCGGCAAACCCGAGAAGGTGGGCTATCTTGCCGGGGCTGTGAAGAGTGCGACCGAGGTTATGGATCATCCACGCTACACCTATCGCGAGGGCAGCGACGACCAGTGGAAACCCATCAACGGCGCCATGGTCTATCTCCTGGACTCTCGCGGAGTCACTGTGCGTGCCTATCGCACCGACGGCGAGTGGAACGGCATCTTCGCCTTCTTCGGCCTCAAGCCAGGCAAATACACCCTGCGATATGAAGCCCGCGGATATGAGACCATGACAGAACAGGTGGTAGTAAAAGCCGACAACACCACCTATGTCCTTCCCAAGCTGGAACAAAAGAACGCTACACGATAAGGCATTTAGACATTAAAACGAGGGCGACGGTTGTTGAAACTGTCGCCCTCGTTCATTTATTGAATATAGGATTAGTCGCTCAGCAATACTTGCATAATTGCATTGATGTCGGTCACATCGACGCTATTGTCAGAGTTCACGTCGGCACGGCCGCCATAATTCGATGCGTTATCCTTTCCAAGGAGGATCTTAACGATAATGTTGATGTCGGTGATATCAACATCGCCGTCGAGATTCACGTCGCCAGGCTCGCCAGCTCTGCCGCGCTTAACCACAGTGAGCGACTTCTTAGCAGGAGTAGTGCTCTCGTTGACATCGCTGGGCATAGCATAGATACCCACATTCTTACCGGCAACGATAAGGTTGCCGCCATAGTCAAACGCCATCTGGTAAACGCTTTTTATTGAATTGCTCTCCACATAACAGATATCTGCACCATATTCATAAACCTTGCTCAGACTTAATGTCGGTTTATTAGCATCCCAAACAATATTATAGACATTCAACTTACCATCTGACGTATTAAGGACTAACTTAGTTTTATCTTTACTAACAGCAAATCCAGAACCGCCAGAGCCAGGTATGATTTCATTATCATTACCAGAATTATACTTGACATTACCATTTTTGTCAACATAAACAAGTGAAGGAACACTTGTGTTGTTTTGTCCGTTAAAACGAGTCTGAGCCACCCAGATGTTACCCTCATCATCGGCAACCACATTACCATTACCATTAGCCTCTAAAGAACTAATATTGTAAGTGAACGAGGGTGCTTGATTCCAGTATTGTGCCTCGCCTATATCGTAACGATGAACATTATTCTTGGGTGACAGGTCTTCATTATATACATACATCTTTGTACTAGCACCCGTGCCTTGTACCCAAACCGAAGGACTAGAACCTGCTACACCAGCACCTGCTGCATTTGTAAGCAATCCTGTGCTTGTACGTGTAAGGGGACCATCGGCATTGCGGAAGAATGTTTGGAAACCAGCGCTGTAATTTGCGGGGTCAAGCATGAACACACCCGACTGAGCATCACCAAAATCAGGAACATATACTTTGCCATTACCTCCCACTGTGATTCGCAAGTTTTTGTTAAACTTGTAACCATCACTACGTTTATTTATGGCAGTACTATTAACGCGTGTCCAATCAGGGTTATAAATATACAAACCATTCTTATCAGACAATCGTGTTGTGGTCCATTCATCAACATAGATATTACCGAAGTGAGGACTCTCGGGTGAGTTGTCCACTGCTACCGAAGCGTTTGTATAGCTCCAGTTTGTGTCGCTGTTGAGGCGCTTGAACTCGGTGATGGGGAATCCCTTGAGGGTGATAGCCCATGTGAGTTCCTGGCCGGGGTTGCCGGGAAGTTCTTCGTTGGCCACAGTGACTGTGTTGCAGCCCTCTACGATGCCCTTGAGTTGTTTAGAACCCACCTCGGTGCCTGTTGCAGCGTCATAGAAGGTGAGGAATGCCTCGCGAGCGTTGTTGTTGGCAACAAACGAGAAGTTGTAAGCGTCATCTTCGTCGCTATTGGTCACGTTGAGGTTATAAGCATAAATGCCCTTGAGCACCTCGCTAGGTTCGGGATCGGGGTCTGGATCAGGATCAGGAATGTTAGAGTCGGTAGTGAAACGCACGATGCTGTTGTCGCCAGTGAGATAAGCATTGACAACCATGCCGTCAACCCATGCGCCAGCTCCGTTGTAAGATGCTGTTGCCACTGCCGACGAAGCAGGAACGTCGGTATTGGTTGACTTCACAAGTTTTGCACTGTTCAGACCATCCGATACGTCGAGAAGCTTGATGCCGCTTGTCTTGCCGTAAGGAGCAACCATGACGTGGAAGCCCGACAAATTCACGAAACTCAAGCCTGCACCATTCACGCCGTGAGTAGCAGGCAGGTAGGTGTAAGCTGTGGGGACCCCAGCTGCCACTGTGGGCATTTCAAACTCTGCAACCTTGCCGTTGCTGCTGCCTAGGATATAATTTTTTGAATTATTGGGCGAAACAGCGAGAGCAAGTCTTGCGCCTACAGCCACATCGCCCATAGTAGTGCCAGAGAACTCGGCATTGGTGTTAGCATGCCATGTCTTGGTCACAGTACCGTTAGCAACAGTGACATTAGTGAATCGTATCGCACGAGAAGAAGATGACGTGACTGCTGTGATAGCCACGGTGCACAATGTCGATGAACCATTGACAGCAACTGCATAACCCATGTCGGCATTATAGTAGTTGCCCGAGTGTTGTGTTGTGAAGAACTGACGGGGAGTTGCATCGAGACTATCCCAAATGTAAGAATACAACGTTCCTCGCTCATAGCCTGCAGCAACCTGCGAATCGTCTGATGAGTTACGCACGCTCGACACACTCACGAGTTTGCCATCTTGGGTCAATGCGATTGAGCCTATCTGGTTGTAGAAACCGGGATTGGTCTCGTTCTTGTAGATACCCTCGGTGCTGATAGCTGTGGCTTGCTTGGTCTTGTTGTCAACCACATAGAGGTGGGCATCCTTGCCGCTGTGACTGAGCACGATGGTGTTGTCCTCCTGCTGGAGAGTCTGCATCACGGCGCCCTCGATAGCAGCATAGGTTGTGCCTGCATCTTGCGTGAAGGTATATTCCTCGAGCGATGTCACATCGAGGTGCATCTTGGCGTATGACGTTTCGTTGGCCTTCACTGTGATTTCAACGGGACTGCTTGTTGCATGACCTGGGTGTGAAGCCACAAGCTGGTAGGTGCCCGGAGCCACGTCGAAGAACGAGAACACACCGTTCCATTCCTGGTCGGTGGTATAGGTCGCAACCTCATTGCCGTCCTTCATGAGCTTTACAATAGCGCCGTTGAGAGGCACAAACTGGTCATCGGTGCCGGCACGGTAAGTGTAGAGGCTGTGGTTCATCACCTCGACGGCATCTTTAACAGTACCTAGGATTGCACCCGTCTTGAGAGTGGGTAATCCGAAGTACGCGCCTATGCCGCGTGCCTCGCGCAGACCCTCGTGGCGGTCGTAGTCAAAGTTGAGCGCACGATGGCGTGCGGGGGGATAAGAGTGGAAAAATCCCTCGAGCAGATAGCCCGGAGTGCCATGTTTGAGCACGCCCAAGTAGCCTGTATAAGACTTGCCATTGCTGCGTGTAGCAGTGCTTGAGCTGCCATAGAACGAGATGTCACCCCTGATGTAAGCTGTAGTTCTAGACAGCGGTTCCACTTCGTCCATGAAATGGTAGGGGAAATTGGTCTCTGCCATAGCCTTGCTGCCTGAGACATAGTCGCTAGCATCGGTACCACGATAGAGATAGGTAGAATAGTTGACGAGTGTGTTGCTGCTACCATCGCTGTGTGAAGCCACAAACATGTCGAAGTTACCAGCCTCGACCTCCTCACAAATTTCAGAGAGATTGCGATTATACTTGGTACTTGACTCCGAGTTAGTGGGCCACGGCCCGTTCTTGGTGCGTGAGAACACGATGTTTTCCTTCTTCACGCCCATCTGCTGCAGGGCGTGGCCTATGTAGAGCGAGCGTGGCAATGTGCCGCGGCCCTCATAAAAGCCCAGAGTGTCATTGAGCGAAGTGGTGTTGGGGTGAGCGATAGTGTTCATCGGGCGGTCATTTGACGTGAAAGAGCCATGACCGGGGTTGAGGTAGATGCGCAACTCCTCGGCAGTCTTGGCCTGGAGCGCACTTGCTGCAACGAGTGCAGCGGCTGCAAGTAATAATGATTTCTTCATAGCTGCACTGTTGTTTACTTGTTAATGTTGATGATATAGGCCTCGCCGGTGGGAGTCGAGAAGGCAATCTTGTCGCCTGCCGCAGTGGGCAGCGGATACATTGCTATCACGTCGTCGCTGGTGAGGGTTTGAGTTGTGCCGTTGAGGTCCACGGCGATGATACTTGACGAGGTATAGACACGACCATCATCCTGATCATTCATGCCCACGATGATATCGTTGCCCAGCCATCGCGGTGCTCTCACCTGCCCCAGCTCGATGAGGTTGCCTCCCTCAATGCTGCACACGTATGCGCCATAGCCGGTGACATAGAACAAGGCTTTAGTGCCGTCGGGCGACACCGAGGGCCAGATGTAGCGCTTGTCGCTGCCCAGGGGCGAGAACTCAGTGGTAACGCCGTTCTCGGTCTTCATGAGGTGGAGTTTGTCGATTGAGAGGATAGCATGAGCCTGCTGTGCCTGGACTTTACCCAGAGCCTTCATGCTCATCTTGCCCGATGCCACGGTGGTGGCTGTAGTGCCTTGCACATCCATAGCCTGCAAGTTGCGCGTGGGTTTCACTAGCACTGATTCCTTGCGGGTGGCTAGGTTCTTGTTTTTAACGCCCACTTTCTTGAGATGATGCTTGTCGTAGGAATTTTCGCGGTAGATCACATCCTGGCCGTCGGCCGAGATTTTCACATCGTGGCCAGCTCCCTGTGCATCGGTGAGTTTTTCCACCCTGCCAGTGGCAAGGTCATAGCGTGACAAACCCGCATTAGTGTCGGTAGTGATGAGCAGATAACTTCCGTCGGGACTTATCGCCGCCACTTTGTTAGCCAGGTTCTCGGGGATGTTGACCTTTGTGACCTCGCCCACGCTCACAAGCTGGGCATAGGCGCACAACGGCAACCCGAGTACTGCTGCAAACATTAGTTTCTTCATAGTCAAACTGTAGTTTTTTTATTTGGTTTTTATGTATTTAGTTCTTTTTGTAGCAAAGAATGTGTAAAATTATAAATAAAAATCGATTTTTGCAATAAAATGCAAAGAAAATTGACGACAATGTCGTAACATTGCATCGTCATTGCATCGACTTCTCCCACAGAGTATTTGTTGGATTATGATTGTATGTCTAAAATAACGGGAAAAAACCAAAACAGAATAACACGAGGATGTGTCAAAATGCGAAATCAAGTTGAGGTAGGGACGACACTCCCGTGTCGTCCGCACGCTCGGAACGAGCGTAGTACATTAGGCAATTACTTGAATATAAGCGTTCTAAGAACGCTGCGGACGATACGGGAGTATCGTCCCTACCTGCTCTTGTTTTTGCATTGTACTCTACCAAAGCGCATTTTGACACACCCTCGATTGTGTGATGATATCTCAGCCGGTCGTTTATTTACCGCTGAGAATCATGTTGATGATAGCGTTAGTGTCGGTGATGTCGATGGTTCCGTCACCATTCACGTCGGCACGATTACCATAAGGGTTATTGCCATTGAGAAGAATGTTGACAAGGATATTTGCATCGGTGATGTCAACCGAGCCATCCATGTTGATGTCGCCATTGCTGGGTACAGGGCCCGCCTCGCCTTGCTTAACGGTGATAGCGAGGGTCTGGGTCTTGAGAGCCACGAGAATTGTTGCCTCGCGATTGCTCACACCTTCAGGAAGAGCATCGGCAGTGAGGTCGAGGTTCACAATGCCAGAGAAGTACTCTCCCACTTCCTCGTCGGTTTTCATCACATCAGTGCCTTGCAGTGTGAGCCACTCGGGCTTGCCGGTGATGGTCCAGTTAGCAAATACCTCTGAAGCCTCAACAGCGAGCTGCTGTGTCTCGCCAGTTTCAGTGATTTCCACGGTGGTCTCCTGGGCATCGCCCGCAGCAATGTAGTCATACTGGGCATTGATGCTGAGCGCGAAGTGTGTGCCCACGGTCATGTCATCCTCGCTGAAACCCCATGCGTAACCGCCGCTGCAGTCCACCATGCACTCGTCCACGGGCTGGCCTTCCTCGTTATAGAGCATCCACTTGCAGTAACCCTGCTTCTCGATGAGGTCGGCATACTTGTCGTTAGCAGCAATGATCATGGGAGCAAACAGGTCAAGCTGATCGATGCCCTCGAGAAGCACATATATCTCCTTGTCGATTGCAAGCCACTCGTCGAAGTTGAAATCAAGAGTCATGAGTTCATCGTTGAGATCACCTGCGAGGACATACTGCGCCGTAGCAATGGGTTTAACGCTCTCGATGTCGCCATGCGCTGTGGGGGTCACCACCTTACATGTGATTGCCTGGCCAGCCTTGCCTGTGACAGTGGCAATGAGGCTGACGCGTGAGAATGCGTAGGGGCGAGCAGGAGCGTTGAAGTGGTGCATCATTGAGATAATCTGGGCCGAAGTGGCAATAGATTGCCTGCTCAGGATATCATTGTAGAAGTCATACCAAGGAACATACATCGATGCGTCCTTGCCAGCATAGGATGAAAGCAGCAAGGTGATGTCATTGAAATCGGCACGCGAGTCGTAGTTGCTTAATGTGGTCTTCACCGAGCCGTCGTCGCTAGCGTTGAACTCCAGAGCACCGCCATATCGCATACCGCCCTCCATGGTGTAGTAATAGGCCTCGATATCGCCGTAGTAGAGGCGCGGTGACGCATAGAGATTAGCGCAGTCGCGGTGAAACGATGTGGTAAGGTCGCGAGTGTGCTCTACGCTCAGCGAGTCGGTGCTGAGGTTTCCGTTATAGAATGTCCACTTGAAGTCGCTGTCGTTGCCACCGCTCGTCACATTGCGGAACGTCACGGGAACGGTGGGGGGAACAAGTGTTGCAGCAAAAGACGACACTGCCCCTTCGCTCAAGTAGAATGCCGAGCGAAACGCATCTTTGGGCATGACATACATGAGTTCCACGTCTTCCTCGTCCTTGAGAAGGGAATGGCTTGCCGGCTTTGAAGTTAACTTTGCGCTTTTTGTGGGAATACTAGTTAATTTAGATGTGCTGAAGCGAGAATCACTTTCCAAGTGAGTTAGCTTAGTGTTTGCTGTCTGGTTACCTGCAAATGCGGTTATGGCGAAAGCCGCCAGTGTTAATGATATAGTTCTTTTCATCGTAAATTATTATCAATTTCTCTTGAAAGGAAAGGACGGGGCGACTTTCTCAGCCACCCCGACCCAGGAATTAATATGTTAAGAAACTGCTATTATTCAGTTTTAGAGTTCTTAATCATAGATTACTTAGCAGTGCCAAGGATGATGTTGATAAGAGCGTTGATATCAGCAGCATCAACCTCACCGTTGCCATCTACGTCACAACGACCAGCATACTTAGCAGCGTCATCGAGACCAAGAACAACGTTGATGAGGATAGCAGAGTCTTTCACGTCAACCTCGCCGTCACCGTTAACGTCACCCTTGAGGCCTTCCTGCTTCTCACCCTGAGATACAGTAATTACCTCTGACCAAGCATCACGGAAACCGAACTTAATCTGGCACTCGCGGTAGTCAACACCTGCGGGAAGAGCCTCAGCTGTCAGCTTAACATTTGTTACATAATCATAAGCGTGACCCTGGCAAGTCATGCGGTCAGTAGTCTCGAAAGTGATCCACTCGGGAAGTTCCTCACCGTCAACAGTCCAGATATCCCACTCGTCACCGCTCTTGTAAGAGCCAACGAGGAAATTCTCTTCGCCACCAGCAGCATCCATCTTGAATTCATTAGACTCAGCAGCAACTACCAGCCAAGGCATCTCAACTTCAGCATCAACCTGGAAAGTGTAGTTGTAACCTACAGTTGTGTATGAATCGTCAAGATAGTAACCAAATGCAGCACCCTGATAAGAAATGTATGATTCTCCATCCATATCGAAGCTTACAGCTGCATAAGAACCGAAGTGGTTGTACTTGTCAACATAGCTTTCAAGACCTGCAACTGAAGGAGTAGTGAAGATCTTGAGCTGGTTGTTTTCGTATGCATCCTGCCAGCCAGAGAGTTCCAGGAACAGAGCATCCTCTATAGTGATACCATCGAGCATACCACCAAGTTCGTCCTCAGTGTAGAAGGGGAACACAGCCTCAAAACCGAAATCATCGGGATTAGAAACGGGAACTACAGCTTCAGACTCAGCGATGTAGTCACCAAGAGTGCCATCCTCGTTAATCTTGCGAACTTTAAGAGTAAGAGGAATTTCAACATCGGTGTTTACACCAAGGTTCCACTTAATAGCGTTCAGGATATAAGGAGCAGCAGGCTTCTCAAGCTCCTGGCAGATAGCCTCAACCTTAGCATTTGAAGCAGTGGGATAGTTTTTTTGAACACGAGCAAGCCACAAAGCATTGGGGTCGTTAGCGCCATACTGCCATGAAGGTGTAGCAAAGTAGGCGTAAGCCATGTTGAAGTAGTAGTTGTTACCACCATTAGCAATTGAAGGCTCAAAACCGTCATACTGAGCAACGGGATAAACATTTAATTCAGCAGTTGTTGTGTCGGCAACAATCTGAGGAACACCACCATACTGAACGAGACCCTGATATTCAAATTCATCTTCACCCTGCGCCAAAAGAGGAGCATAAGAAGACAGAGCGGGGAAATAGCTCAAGCCAGTAGAACCCATAAAGAAGTTCTTGTAGATAGAGTAACCAGTGTTCTCCTCAAAGTCGAAATCTTCAGAAGCAAGCTCAAACAGAGCACCTTCATTCTGATCATATTCTGCAAATGTGTACCACTCATAAGCAGCAGCGGGATTAGCTGAAACGTTGCGCCAAGTTGTCTTAGCGAAAGCGGGGAGAAGAAGACCATGGTAACCATGGCCATCCTCATCGCCTGACCACCACCAAGAACCATCGGGACGTACATACTCTACATCACCATCAGCCTTAACAGCTACCTTGCGAGCGCGAGATGCAAAAGAGCCAAATTCGCCTGCATACTTAAAGTTAGCAACATCTGCACTCAAGTGCTTGTTTGCCTTAGCCTCAACCTTAGCAACATTAGTTGCCTTTTCAAAATTTCTCACCTGAGCGTTGCTCTTGTGACTACCTGCATTAGCAGCAAGACCAAGAGTAGCTGCGAGTCCTAAAAGTACAAACTTTTTCATAATACAAAATTTTAAATTAAAAATTAAAAAAAAATGTTTTCTGGTTTTATAATCTTTCATGTTGTCTCACACTAACACATGCAAGACAACATGAAAGCATTCCGAGTGATTACTTCACGTTAACAAAGAAGAAGTCCTCGGGGTTAGCCTTGCTCACCAGTTGGAGGCGAGAAGGGTTCAACTTGTTTTCTTGCACGATGTCGTAAGAAGTAGAGAACACAAAGTCAAGGAATGACTGAGCGCTTGCTGCATTCTTAATCATTACACCACCATTGCTGTCGTAAGTGCCAGTAGCAGTAAACTTCACATTGTTGCTGCCATCAAAAGCATACTCGTTGAGCCAGAAGTTACCCTTGCGGCTACCAGCCTCGTAGTAGAAGGAGTAAGACTTCTGCTTGGTGTCATACTTGAACTGGAAGCCCTTGAGCGTAGCACGCATTGCGCCGCTCTTAACCTCGGCTGCGAGAGCAGCAAAACGAGTTGCAAACTCTCCGCCCATTGTGGTTGTTTCCATTTCCCATGCATAATCCTTAACGGGGAAAATCTCGTTGACGGGAAGAGAAGTGATGCGCGAAACATTGTCGTCGGTGCAAAGGAATGAACCATCCTGCTGCAGCTCGAAGTGCTGAACATAGTAGCCACTGGGAACAGGGGTCTCACCTGTAGTGTTATACAACTCGAGGGGAACGATGAAACGGAATCCCTTTTCGGTAGCAATAGCATTAGCGCTCACCTGGTCAACAATCTTGTAACCGCCCTGCTCATAGAACGAGGGGATGAGAGTGCTGATGTCGTTCACGATATACTTGTGACCATTACCAGCAGTCAAGAGAAGATCGGGGAACTTGGTGATGTTAGTGCTCTGCAGGATTTTGTTGATGCCAGCAAAGTAGTCAACAGGCTGGGTTTCCTCTGAGAGGCGATACATGATGATGGGCAGACGATATTTCTTACCCTCAACGAAAAGTGTATCACCTTTCACGCTCATGATATCAAACTCATAGTCGCCCTCGTGACCATAACCCTGCTCATCCTCTTCGGTATCAGGAATATCCTCGGGATTAGCAAAGATGTGGAAAATGGGGTTATAAGTATTGAATGTGAGAACAGGACCATCATCGGTGATAACTTCCCACATAGAATTCTTAGTGGCAAAAGTCTCACTTTGTCCAAGACCCTCGGCAACCCACTTGTTGTCGCCAGAGATATCAACCGAACCATCCTTATTAAACTTCATCACATACACATAGCCAGGTTCTCCAGTGCTGGCAAAGTATTCCATTGCCCACACGCCGCCCTTGTCGGTAAGCATCTTAGAATATTCATTCTTGGCATTCTCAAGACGCTCAGCAGCATTCTGGTCAAAGATGTCGGCTTCCTCCATCTTGAAACAAGATGTGGTGACACCCATGAGCACAAGAGCCATCAATGATAATTTTATGTATTTCATAATAATTTCTGAATTTTAGTAGTGAACAAATTACTCGATGTTGTTAACCCAATCGCGCAAATCCTTGATTACATAATGTTTTTGGCGATATTGAACATTTTCACGAAGTTTGTCTAGATCCACGCCCCACTCGTCGGCGAGCCACTGGCGAGCAATCTGAACCTTCTTGTTGATAACCTCAACACCGTCGATGCCATCTTTGTCAACTACATCATAGACTACAAGAGGATTGCCTTCGGGATCTTTACCCTTCTTCATCTGCTTAGTGCCGTCTTCATTAACCTGAACCTCGAAATCATATACATAGGTCTTGTCGGCCTCATCGCCAGAGTTGTTCTTGTAATAATAGTAGCAATAGTAGATTGCGCCCATCTCGTCCTCGCTGCTGGGAGTTTCCCAACCACGGCTTGCCATGTCGAGCAAGTAAGCCCACTGCTCGTCGGTTTTGACAATATAGTTAGCAATAACCTCGGCAAAGTCCTCACGGAACTCGCTTGAAGCGTAGGTTGAAACGAAACCCCAAGAAGCTACTACACCTTCCTGACGGTCGCCCCAGTTGTTGCTGTCATACTTACCCACTGACAGTGTGTTGAACTCGCTGGGATAAGTCTTGGTCTGGTGCAAGATGTGAGCAAACTCGTGGTGCATTGTCTTGAAGTAGTACTCGTTCATCTGGTTGAAGTCATTGATGTTCATCGAGTTCACACGGAAGAGCGAAACCTTGATGCCACCCTCGGCAAGACCTAGGATCATAGTACCTGATGTGGGGTTGTAGGCGGGTGAGCCAATGAGGTGGATAATGCGGGGGCCGTAAAGCTTAAGGAAGTCGGGACCCACTACCTCGCTGTAAGCATCAAACCACAAGTACTTGGTGAGTACAGCCAGGTCAACAGCGTTGTCGTAAGTGGCGGGAACCAAGTTGTAGTTCATGTTAGTTCCCACATCCTGCATCTTGTAACGGAAGTCAAGGTTGTAAGGAGTGAGATAGTTGTCACGCAAGAACTTGTCGAGCTTGTAAGTTGCTGAGTTGGGGTCGAGCGTTTCGTCAATCTTGGGGAAGATTGAGTTGGGGTCGAGTTTGTCATCACTACAAGAAGTGAAACCCATACCTACCACGCCAGCCAGCAACAGTGACGAAATATAATATTTTAACGATTTCATAATAATTACTCAGTTTAATTGATTAATTAACCTTGACATAATTTCCCTTAGCCTCAATGGGAGCCGAGAGAATCTGCATCTTGCCATTGTTATTAGGCTCGAAACCAGCCGAGATAGCCGAAGCGGGAACTTCGATTGCGTAGCGGGGATCGCCTGAAACCAGCTTGAACACTTTATTTGCACCATACTTGTGAGTAACCTCAAGACCGAGACGCTTGATGTCGAACCAGCGCTGACCTGTGTGGATAGTCTCGATGCGGCGGAAGTGCTGCACGCACTGCAAGTAAGGAAGCATCTCAGCAGAAACGCTGTACTTAGCACTGGGGCAAATCTCATCAATGTGGATGGGCTTAGCAATGCCAAAGTAGGTTGAATCACTGTAATAAATACCCAGATCTTTCTCACGATTTAAATTGCGCACATACTTTTCTTCAGCCTTGGTGTAGAATGAAACAATCTGCTCAGCAGTAAGCTCGGTCATACGGTCGTCACCGCTTACATTGTTACGGTGCTCCTCGTTCCAAACCTGAAGGTCGGCAAGAGCATTAGGTATATCATTCAGGAAGAGGTAAGCCTCGGCACGGTCGAGCAGAGTCTGCTCGGTTGTGAACTCGGCGCGGATACCATGGCAGTAGCCGATACCTGCAATCTTATCGGTGTATTCAAACTGCTCGAAAGAGTTACCACCAAAGTAGGTTCCGTACTCCTGACCACCTGCAGTACCACAATAGCCATTGAAGCAAGGCATCATTGCGAACGATTCCTTCGTGCGGCTGTTCTGATACCTACAATTTTCCCAAGACGGACCAGGACCCTGAACGGTTGCGCGCTTAGCCTCGCGGTTACAAGCATAGCGACCGCTTGATACGAATCGACGCCAGAATGTGGTGTAAGTAGTGAAGCACATCCACACGTTGGGGCGCTGCATGCTGGTGTTGTAACGACCGATGTCGCTGATGTAATAGAAACTGCTGTTGCTCCAGATGTCGTTGAGCATGGTAGCGGGATCGTTGCCCTTGAATGATGCAGTTGCATATTCAATTACCTTCTCATACTCGCGCTTGTACAGGTAGAAACGAGCAGCGAACGCATTGGCAGCAGCCTTGTTGAAGTGATACTTGGGCACTTCATAGAGACCGTCGTTGATGAGGGGAAGACCAGCCTTGAGGTCATTCTCGATGCACTCATACACATTAGCAAGAGTACCGCGCTCGTAGTGAGGCTTAACGGTAGTCTCGGGAGCGGTAACGTAAGGGATACCCTGCTGTGCCTTGCTCAGTTCGGGACCAGCATAGGGCATGCAGAAGAGGTTGGCAAGGATAAAGTGATGCCATGCACGAGAAACGAGAGCCTCGCCCTTGATAGCACTGAGTTTATCCTTCTCGTCCTGTGTGAGAGGACCATTGTAGGTTTGACCAGTAGTCTCAAACTCGTTGACCTTTTCAAGAACCGCGTTGCACACAGCGATAGCGCCGTAGCAACCTTCCCACGCGCCTGTGGGAGTGTCGTTGTCCTGACCCATTGTCACAGCTTCCCACTTGTAGAGCTGATCGTCGGCAGCCGCGTATGAGGGGCGGTTGTAACGCACACCAGCGTCACTGGGAGAGTTGTTGTCGATCACATTGTCACTTGAAAGCTCACCCACACAAGCATAGCTTGTACTCGAATAGCCATCTACCATGAGCTGACGCAACTGCTCCACGGTCTGCAGATAGACACGAGTGTCAGGTGACTTGTCTAGAAAGTCGCTACAAGAGCTGAGTGTAGCCAGCCCAAGAGCAGCAGACATTGCTATATATTTAAACTTCATAGTTATAATTCCTTTTAATAAATGTTATTATTAGAAACCTAAGCGCAGAGTGAATGTCACCTGCTTGGGGTTGGGTGATGCTACACCACCGCTGTTGTAGAACTCGGGATCCTGACCATTGAGTTTCTTGTCGGCATAGAGCAGACAGATGTTGGTAGCAGCGAGTTTGAGCGATGCACTTGACAGACGCAGCTTCTTGATGAAGTTAGCGGGGATGTCGTAAGTGAGCGAAACCTCTTTCAGACGGATGAAACCACCATCAGCGATGCGGGCTGTACTATAGTTGTAAGCGCTGTAAGCACGGCCAATGTAAGTGTCGCTGTAAACCTGACGGCGTGAAGCGATAGCAGGAATTGTGGTGTAAGCCTCATCACCAGGCATTACCCAACGGTTCTTGAACTCCTTAGCGCTTGCGTCCATATCACTGTAGCTAGCCGAGAAGGTGGGAGTGATGCGGAGCTTGTTGCCGAATGAGTAAGTCATGAACACGTTCAGGTGGAAGCCCTTCCAACTCAAGTTGTTACCGAAACCACCAGTGATAGTGGGATCAACGGGACCTTCATACTTGAGGAAGCCAAGGTTCTCATATTCCTGGAAGTTGATGTCCTCGTTAGCCATGATTTCGCCATCGGGGCCGTAGAACTGAGGAACACCGTGGCTGTCAAGACCTGCGAAGGGGATAGAGAAGATTGCACGGTGGGGATAGCCCTCGAGTGCAAAACCAGTACCGGGAACGAGGTCGATGATGCGTGAGCGAGACAACAGCTTGGTGATGTTAGTCTTGCTGTAAGAGAATGTGAAGTCGGTTGACCAAGAGAAGTCCTCGGGACGAGCACCTTCAATGTTCTTAGTAGAAACGGTGAACTCGACACCGTGTGAAGCCATCTCGGCAACGTTAGCATACTTGCTTGAAACGCCACCAACACCCTCTGTGTAGATGCGGCCGATGAGGTCGTAGTTATTACGCTTGTACCAGTCGAACTCGACGTTGATGCGGTTGTTCAAGAAACCGAGGTCAACACCGATGTCAAGCTCGTGCTTCTTCTCATAGGTGAGCTCGCTGTTGGCAAGACCGTTGAGTGAAATACCCATTTCCTTAGCCTCAGTTTCCTGACGCCAGGGACGGCTGGGATAGTACAGAGCCTCGGCATTAGCAAGTGCCATGGGACCGCTCTCACCAGTGAGTGAGTAGCTAGCGCGAACCTTAGCGTGAGATACTACATAGTTGTGGTTCTGCTGGAACTCTTTGAAGAAGTTCTCCTCGTCAACATTCCAAGCGCCAGAGATGTTCCAAGTGGGGAGCCAGCGGCTCTGGTTGGTCTTACCCATGAGGTTAGAACCCTCGTAACGGAATGTACCGTTTACAACGTAACGACCCTTGAAACCGTAGTTAGCGTTAGCGAAGTAAGCCATTGAGCGGCGGAAAGTCTTGCTGTCGCTGAAGTAAGCACCATTCTCCTCTTCCATCTGCTTGAAGAGCTTGTGGCTAGTGAAGGGGATGTTACCATTACTGTAAACGATGCCCCAGCCTTCGAATGCCTGGCGATAACGCTCCACTTTCTTAGCCTCCATACCACCGAAGAGGTTCAGCATGTGAGTAGAACCGAAGTTCTTCATGTAAGTGAATGTACCGCGGAAGTCATACTGTGACAGAGAGTTCTTAGAGTAGAACAGCATACCGCCCTTGGGAAGAACTGTCTCGGGAAGAGCGTTCTCAACGTCGGGATCGGTGTAGAGGTAGCTGTTAGAAGAACGTGTGATAGCGTCCTCGGGATCGATACCTGCACGATAAGCCTTGGCTTGGTTACTGTTGTCGAGGATATAGTGGTTGGTCTCGGCACCAGTATGGCGGTATGCACCCAAGAGGTTGAACTCGAGCGACTGACCCTGCTTGATGATGGGCTTGATGCTCAACTCACCCTGGAACTTGATATCGGTAACGCCGATGTCCATGTAGTTGTTGTCAAGCTCGTTGAAGATGTTGAAGTCAGAGTAGTTGCGACGATAGTAAGCATTGGGGTCAAGAGTACGAGCTGTGTTGAGGGCGAAGCTGTAGGGGTTGATGTCGAAGTCACGACGAACCTCACCATTCACAACGTCGATGTCGCGGCTCAGTGTGCCGGGAGCTTTCTGCTTGCGGTAGCTGTCGCTGTTGAGAAGCTTGATCTTGATCTTGTCAGTAATCTGATAGCTTGCATTACTATTAAATGTGTAACGCTCCACGCGGCTTGACTTGTACCAGCCGGGATCGTTCATTACTGATACCGAAGTATAGAATGAACCCTTGTCGGTACCACCGCTCACGCTCAAGGCGTGGTTCTGCATCACGTTGTTGTTGAACAACAGGTCGAACCAGTCGGTGTTGCGATACTCAGCCTCGCGCAGGTAATCGTTCATCGCAGCGCGCGTGTTGGGCAGAGCGTATGTGCCGCTGATGGGATCATACTGGGTCATGAGGTTGTACATGCGACCATAGATACCGCTTGACGAACCGTTAGCGAGAGAAGCGAACTCAAGCCAACCCTTCTGCTCCATTTCCTTGTAGATACTCATCTGCTCCTGCGAGTTACTGATGTTGTAGTCAGCATAGCGGGGCTTCAAGCGATAAGTGAACTCACCGGTATAGTTGAGAGAAGTGTGACCCTTGCGACCCTGCTTGGTGGTGATGACAATCACACCGGCATTAGCCTGGGCACCATAGATAGATGTAGCCGAACCGTCCTTGAGGATTTCGAACTTCTCGATATCGTCGGCATTAAGACCAGCCACAGCCGATGCGATAAGAGTAGTAGCGTCACCACTTGAGAGGTCATCGGCACTGATCTCGACGTTATCCTCGAGAATCACACCGTCAACAACCCAGAGGGGCTTTGAGCTACCATAGATAGATGTAGCGCCACGCACGCGGATTTTGGGAGCAGTACCGAATGTACCTGTGACATTCTGCACCTGCACACCAGCAGCGCGGCCTTCGAGACCACGGCTCACGTCGGCAACACCCGAGAGGTTAGCCTTGTTACCGTCGATACTAGAAGTAGCACCGGTGAAAAGGCGCTTGTCCAGTTTCTGGTAACCAGTAACAACGACTGTTTCGAGAGACTGGCCAGCTTGTTTTAGATTAATTACAATGTCACCCGCCTTAGCTGTGAACTCATAGTCCTCATAACCGATGTATTTAACAACGATGTGAGCACCATTGGGCACAGTGAGAGTGAACTTACCGTCCATATCGGTTGCAACACCGTTGCCAGGTTTGTTCTTCTGGGCTACAGTTGCACCGATTGCTCCTTCATTGTTCTCGTCAAGCACAGTACCAGTAACCTTTACCTGCGCGGTAACGGCCAACGATACTACTGAGAGGACAAAGAGCAAAAGTAACTTTTTGAGACTCATAAGCACTGATTTTTTAATTATTATTTTTTATTGTTTTTTATCTACCGTCAGCACCTACTATACTAATACACAACCAACAAGACCACGGCGCCGCCCATAGTTTGGGCATGAATTTAAGCGCTGGTCTTCTCGGTATTTGTCTCGTTTAGGTTAGCAGGTTCTTAACATTAATATGTATTATTGGTGCAAAATTAAGCAAATAATTTGGAAAAAGCAACTTTTCGTATTAAAAATGCAACATAAACTAACTATTTGTAAAACACTTTTATTTTTTCACATACAGTTGCTTTTAAACTATAACCATGCCGAAAGTGCTGTTTTTACTGAAAAAAAAGCGGAAAAAAGACTGCTGTCCTCGTTCCGCGATATTAATTGTTAGCATAATCTCGCTAAATAGTTATTATTTCACATCCATGGCAGCCGCAAGGGGGGACAACTGAAAGAAATTATCCGAATTTAAAAAGGAATTTTTATATACAATCTATTTAGATATGGCTCTACGCTTGAAATATACTGAAAATAAAAAATTTCTCACACCTTGCCCGCCAGGGCCTGCCACAAGTTGTCATCGGGCACTGGTGCGGTGACATCGATGAGGTTGCCGCTCACCGGGTGAACGAAGTGGATGCGGTGGCTCTGCAACGAGATGCCTCCGTCGGGGTTGCTGCGCGGGGCTCCGTACTTGAGATCGCCCTTGATGGGACACCCTATTGCCGAGAGCTGGGCACGTATCTGGTGCTTGCGCCCGGTGATAAGCTCAATTTCGAGCAAGTGATAATTGTCGCCACTGGCAATCACGCGATAGTTGAGCACAGCCTTCACGCTTCCAGGCGTGGGCGATGACGACACATAAGTCTTGTTGTTGCGCTCGCGCATGGTTAGGTAGTGGGTGAGCGTGCCAGCACCCTGTGGCGGGCGGTTCTTCACTATGGCCCAATAGGTCTTGTGCACATCGCCCTTGCGAAACAGCTCGTCCATGCGCGACAGGCCCTTACTGGTGCGGGCAAACACCACAAGCCCGCACGTGGGGCGGTCGATGCGGTGAGTCACCCCGCAGAACACATTGCCGGGCTTGTTATACTTCTCCTTGATCCACTGCCTCACGATATCCACCAGCGGAGTGTCGCCAGTCTTGTCACCTTGCACAATTTCGCCAGCTGCCTTGTTGACGATTACTATGTGATTGTCTTCGTATAATACTTCCATTTACACCTTATATTATATATAGAGCATGAAAATTGCCCCTTTGCGGTGCAAATTTACTAATTTTATCTCAAATTGGGGTTGACATTTGAGCATATTTTAGTAACTTTGCGAGACAAGAACTATTAACAACTAAAAAACTAATTAATTATACTCAAACTTATGGCAAATATTCCCGAGTTCAAGTATGCACCCATGTTCCAACTGGGCGAAGACAAGACCGAATACCGCCTCCTCACTAAGGAAGGCGTGAGCGTAGGTGACTTTGAAGGCAAAGAAATCGTTAAAGTCACTCCCGAAGCTCTCGAGCTGCTAGCACAGCAGGCATTCCACGATGTGGAGTTCATGCTGCGTCGCGAACACAATGAGCAGGTGGCTGCAATCCTCAACGATCCCGAGGCAAGCGAGAACGACAAATATGTAGCGCTCCAGTTCCTGCGCAACGCCGAGACTGCCGCCAAGGGCGTGCTCCCCTTCTGCCAAGATACAGGCACTGCAATCATCCATGGCGAGAAAGGCCAGCAGGTGTGGACAGGATTTGAGGACGAAGAGGCTCTGTCAAAGGGCGTTTACAATACCTTCACACAGGACAACCTGCGCTACTCGCAGAATGCTCCCCTCAACATGTATGACGAGGTGAACACTCGCTGCAACCTGCCCGCACAGATTGATATTGAGGCAGTTGAGGGCGCTGAATACCGCTTCGTCATGGTGGCTAAGGGCGGTGGCTCGGCCAACAAGACATATTTCTACCCCATGACCAAGGCTACCATCCAGAACGAAGGCACTCTCCTCCCCTTCCTGGTAGAGAAGATGAAGTCGCTGGGTACCGCAGCTTGCCCCCCCTATCACATCGCATTCGTGATTGGCGGCACAAGCGCTGAGAAGAACCTGCTCACAGTGAAGCTCGCTTCAATCAAATACTACGACGAACTGCCCACCACAGGCGACGAGACCGGCCGCGCATTCCGCGACATCGACCTGGAGCAGAAGCTGCTCGTTGAGGCTCACAAGATCGGTCTGGGCGCACAGTTTGGCGGCAAGCACATGGCTCACGACATCCGCGTGATTCGTCTGCCTCGCCACGGCGCATCTTGCCCCATCGGCATGGGCGTTAGCTGCTCGGCCGACCGCAACATCAAGGCAAAAATCAACAAGGACGGTATCTGGCTGGAGAAGATGGACGCTACTCCCACCGAGCTGATTCCCGAAGAACTTCGTCAACCCGGCGAGGGCGGCAACGGCGTGGTTATCGACCTGGACAAGGGCATCGACGCAGTGCGCGCCGAGCTCACCAAGTATCCCGTCAGCACCCGCGTTAACCTCAAGGGAACTATCATCGTGGCTCGCGACATCGCTCACGCTAAGCTCAAAGCACGTCTCGACGCAGGCGAGGGTATGCCCCAATACTTCAAGGATCACCCCATCCTGTATGCTGGTCCCGCTAAGACTCCCGAAGGCTATCCCTGCGGCTCTATGGGTCCCACAACTGCTAACCGCATGGATCCATACGTTGATGAATTCCAGGACAACGGCGCATCACTCGTAATGATTGCCAAGGGTAACCGCGGTCAGGAAGTTACCGACGCTTGTAAGAAGCACGGCGGTTTCTATCTGGGTACAATCGGCGGCGTTGCCGCAGTGCTGTCACAGAGCAGCATCAAGAGCATCGAGTGCGTTGAGTATCCCGAACTCGGCATGGAGGCAATCTGGAAGATCACCGTTGAAGACTTCCCCGCATTCATCCTAGTGGACGACAAGGGCAACGACTTCTTCAAGACCATCGCCAAGTGCCCCCTGCACTAATCTCCCGCTTTTCTCTCGCAGATTGCGCAGATAACGCAGATTGATTTAATTCACTGATTTTTCAGAAATTAAAATAATTAGAATAATTTCTTCTATTTTCTTTCTACTGAAAGAAATTATTCAAATTTAAAAGAAATACTTTATAACGACACCAGGCTTGACCGTAGTGGACAAGCCTGGTGTTTTTAACTCTTTCGTGCGCAAGTTGAGGTATCAGGATGAACAGTAAAAGACAGTCGAACGAATAAATGTGCTAACAACTATCACCTTCCTTAAATAGAAGCCGCTTATAGCCACTTGTGTGGGGCGCGGGTGAAGCGGTTGATGAGTCTTGACCAAGTGCGATGATAGCGCAGCGGGCCTCCCAATACACGCTGATAAAACTCGGGGTGACGCTTGTTGAGTGTGTCGATGACATGGTGCTTGTACTTGCGGTCGCGTATGCGTTTAGACCCGGCATGAATGCGATAACGCAACCCCACACGCTCGGTGGTCAACACATCTCCGCCATCCTTGAGCACAGCAGTCCAGAACGCCCAGTCCTCAAGGGCAATTATTTCCTCGTCATATCCGCCCACACGCTCCCACTCCTCGCGGCGATAGAGTGCTGTGGCGCATATCATGTTGCGTCGCGCAAGCAGTTTGAGCGAGAACGCTGGTAACTTCCATGGGCCAGAGCGAGCTCCGAAGAACTCACCACGCGGCATCACAACCTTAACCCCTGGTTTGCTCTCAATAAGTCTCACCAGTTCTTCTACAAGCCACGGCATGATAAGGTCATCGGCATCCACAGGCAGGATGTAGTATCCCCGAGCATTCTCTATGGCATTATTACGGGCGCGACAAGCACCAGCATTGCTCTGCCTGATGAGCCTCACGCGAGGGTCGCGAGCAGCATGCTGCTCAACGATGGCTGCTGTCGAGTCGGTTGAGCCATCGTCAACCACGACAACCTCAATGTTGTTATAGGACGAAGCAAGCACGCTATTCAGCGTCTCGTCGATGTATTGCTCGGCATTGTAAACCGGCGTTATGATTGAAACCAGTTTGTTGTTCATCTTTTGTCCTTTTATTATTGCTGTCTGGTTTAATTCACGAGAGTAGTTCTAACTTCCCCCAAACACTGCTAGTTACGATACTTTGGTATAACCGGGGCTTGGTATAGAATAAAAAAGAAAATGTTTTTTTTTGTTTATATGGCTCACGCCCAAAAAAAATGGAGGACTCCGTCCTCAAAATGATAATACACTATCTGTGAGGTAATTTCATTTTGCTTGCAGAGCAGGCTATTTTCTAAGCGAAGCATAAAAATCAAAATAAAAATATTTTCTTTTTTTTACCGGACAACAATAAATTTTTTACATGTCAAAGGTACAAATAAAAATGCGAACCAACACAACATACATGTGTTTTTTTCAGAGCAACTGCATCAAAATTGTTGCAGCAATACATATCCTATCAGGCTTCACCTATAGAACATCTCGCGCGGATTTCACTGAACTCACTGATTTTTATAATTGAAAATTAACAAAAAATCCGTGGGATTCGTGAGATCCGCGTGGGGAGTCCGAAAAAAACGTCAACCCAACCGCAACTTGTTAATAATTATTAAACACGGGAAATAATTTGTTATGATTTATTAAATTATTATTTTTGTAGATTGTAATATTGTGTATATTACTCAAATTGTACAAACGACTTAAAAACATGCTATAACAAATTGTTTATGAAGAAATTACTTTCATTGCTCGTGATGCTTGCAATAGCCGCTACTGCTGTTGCACACGGATCTGGTGAGGGAGTTCGCAAATCAGCCAGTCGCAGTTTAGACCATGTATATGACAACAACAAGAATTATGCAGTGACCCGCATCGACGCTGACACTTACCGCGACTATTCAGTAGAAGATCTCACGCTGGGCAACACTGTGTCATCGTTTGCCACTGACGCGTTGTCAAATGCGACAAACCTCAAAAACGTGACATTGCTCAACACAGGTAGCGTGCGCTGGGACGGCAAGTTCTTTGGCAACAACGCCTCTGGATTCACCTTCTGGGTAAGAAACGATGCGTTCAACGGTTTCTACACCTCGGCACTCAAGAACTGGGATATGGGCGGAGGCAAGTCAGGTATCGATTTCCTGGCTCCCTATATCCAGAGCACATATGATAACACCACATTCTCGTGCGCAGTTCCCGTGACATACAACGGTAGCGGTCTCAATGCCTATTATGTGACAAGCGGTATAGGCAACACACTTGTCAACTCAAGGATCATAAATGTAGCGGCTGGTACTGGTGTTGTAGCAACCGGAATCCAAAACGGTGAAATCTATCGCCTGCCCCGCGTGACAAGCGGCAGCAACCCACTTCGCAACCTGCTGGTAGGCGTTCCTGGCACCATGGTTGATGTGTATGGCGAGAGCGGAGGTTACATCTGGAACCCCAGCAGCAAGAAGTTCGTCCGCCCCAGGCACAGCGGCAACTATGCTCTCTCGGGCTCCAGCTACCTCAAGATTCCCAGTGCACAGCAAGAAGGCTACAATGAGTACTTCCTCGACCTGTGGCCCACTCCCGACGGAAAGAAGGGCGACGTGAATGGCGACGGCGTGGTGGATATCACCGATGCTAACATCCTCATCAACGTCACTCTGGGCAAGGACAGCGCAAGCAAGTATGCCGGAGCCGATGTGACCTGCGACAGCGTGGTGGACATTGCCGACGTGAACGCTGTGCTCAACCTCATTCAGGGGAAATAAAAAAGCCTCTCCCCCGACCCCTCTCCTACAGAGAGGGGAGAAAGCTGGACACAGAAGAAATCTTTAGTGATTATAACCATGTTTACAGGGCTATCGCCACAATCTGCGATAGCCCTGTTTGGTTGTAGCAGAATAACAAATAGCTATTCAAAACGCACTATTTCTGTGAACAAAGGTTAAAGTTTTGCTATTTTCGGTATTTTTTTGGCAAAAATACTTGGCAGTTGCGAAAATTGTTGTACCTTTGCACTCGCAAACAACGCGGGATGGAGCAGTGGTAGCTCGTTGGGCTCATAACCCAAAGGTCGTTGGTTCGAATCCTTCTCCCGCTACTCAGTGAGGCTGGACGCAAGTCCGGCCTTGTTTTTTTTGTAAGCGGTTACCCGATTACAAAAAAAGAGGATGAGAGAGGATGAGAGAGGAGAGAGTAACTATTCACCAATGGAACTCCCCGCGCGGATCTCACTGAACTCACTGATTTTTTCATTGAATATATATATTGTGGATTTTTTAGACCTCAGGGAGGTCGTAACTTTGGTTAAGAGGGTGTGTCAAAATGTGTGCATTCTACACTACCAAAGCGCATTTTGACACACCCTCCATTGCATCGTAACCGATGGCCGCAGTTGCGGTGCAATTTTGATGCGTTTGCCATGTAATCTGACGTTAATGTTGTCTGGATAGCGTCTTGGCGACGGAGTCGTCACATTGCATCGTAACCGATGGCCGCAGGCCGTCGGAAAGGAATACGCCCCCCAAAAAACCGACCCCGAAGGGGTCGCACTGTGCGAATCTTGCACGTTTCGAGGTAGCGGTCTTCAACCGCAGTATAGTGTATCGCGTTTACCCTGCCCTGCCTTCGCTTGCGCTCAGTTAGGACAGGGTTATGTGCAGAACTGCGTTCTGCGTGTCGGCTTTCAGCCTCTATTTGCCTTATGCTTTGTGCGAGAGAAAGATTT
>NZ_JAZLLZ010000080.1:0-31718 GCF_045598405.1 Sodaliphilus sp. | reverse complement strand
ACATATACCAACGACTAAAATACAAAACGATGCCATTCAGAAAGAGAAAAAAACTTTGTAGTACACAGTAACGCAAACCCCAAAGCGCAACTCGCTGAACCAGCAAAGAAAACCAAATCAAGCCGTCAAAGTTGGGTTAACTGTCTCATAGCATTATTGGTTTAAAATTCTTGTGTGTAGTGTCATTATATTAGCAAAAATTGTGCCAATTATTATGTGTGTTATGTGTGTTTATACAAAAGGCTGGCACTCAGTTGTTAAGCGCCAGCCGTGTGTTGTAAGGGATGTTTTTATCCCAGATAAGACTTGAGTAGTTTGCTCTTTTGTCCTTTGAGTCGGCGTATTGCCTTTTCCTTAATCTGACGCACACGTTCGCGTGTGAGGTCAAATTTTGCTCCAATCTCTTCAAGTGTCATTTCCTGGCAACCGATGCCGAAGAACATCTTGAGGATTTCACACTCACGGGGGTTGAGTTGGTCAAGAGCCCTGTTTACTTCTTTCGACAAAGATTCCTGGTTGAGCGTAGAGTCAGCCATGGGGCTGTCGTCGTTGGGAATAACGTCAAGCAAGCTGTTGTCTTCACCGTCAACGAAGGGAGCATCGACCGACACGTGGCGGCCCGACACCTTCATTGTGTCAGAAATCTTGTCAACGGGTACATCCAGTTGCTCGGCAAGTTCCTCGGCCGACGGGCGTCGTTCGTTTTCTTGCTCAAAACGAGAAAGAGCTTTACCGATTTTGTTAAGCGAACCCACTTGGTTGAGCGGGAGTCGCACGATGCGTGATTGCTCGGCAAGAGCTTGGAGGATGGACTGGCGAATCCACCATACTGCGTAAGAGATAAACTTGAAACCGCGTGTCTCGTCAAATTTTTGTGCTGCCTTAATCAGGCCTAAATTACCCTCGTCGATCAAGTCGGGGAGACTTAATCCTTGGTTTTGGTACTGTTTTGCTACTGAAACGACGAAACGCAGGTTAGCGCTAACAAGTTTGTCAAGAGCAGCTTGTCCTGCAGGACCACCTTCGCGAATGCGCTGTGCGAGTTCGACTTCCTCATCCACGGTAATAAGTTCCTTGCGGCCTATTTCCTGAAGATACTTGTCAAGCGATGCACTCTCGCGGTTGGTGATTGATTTTGTAATTTTTAACTGTCTCATTTAAACAAAATAGTTTAAGCACGCAAAATTACTACTAATTTTCCGTTTTGCCAAATATATAACGAAAAAAACGCGTTTATATTATATTTTTTTCTTATTTATTTTAAAGTAAACCGAAAAATGTGTAAATTTGAAGTTTAAAAAAAAGAAATAAAATATATGCAAGCAATTATTTTGGCTGCTGGCATGGGCCGCAGATTAGGAGAATACACCCGTAATAGCACTAAATGCATGGTGCCTGTCAATGGCGTTAGGCTCATCGACCGACTGCTGGGACAACTGTCCTCGCTCAAATTTAACCGTGTGGTTATCGTTGTGGGATACAAGGGGCAGGAACTCGCCGATTACATCGGTGACCGATATGACGACAAGCTCAAAATCGAGTATGTCAATAATCCTATTTATGACAAGACTAACAACATCTATTCTCTTGCGTTGGCTAAAGACAAGATGCTCGAAGATGACACCTTGCTTGTCGAGAGTGACTTGATTTTTGAAGATGGCATATTTGACCTGCTTGTCAACAATCCATATCCTAATTTGGCACTCGTTGCCAAGTACGAGTCATGGATGGATGGCACCATGGTGCTTATCAACGAGGATAACAACATCACTAGTTTTGTGCCCAAGGCAGCATTTAGATATGCCGACGCCGACAAGTATTACAAAACAGTCAACATTTACAAACTGAGCCGCGAGTTCAGTGCCAACAAATATATTCCTTTCCTTGAGGCTTATACCAAGAGTGTGGGCAACAACGAGTACTATGAGAACGTGCTCAGCATCATCTCATTTCTTAATTCTCAAGACCTCAAAGCCTTGCCGCTGAACAACGGTGAGAAATGGTATGAGATTGACGACAAGCAAGACCTTAACATTGCCGAGGCGATCTTCTCTGACCCCGAGACTTTGCTCAAGAAATATTACACTCGCTACGGCGGTTTCTGGCGTTTCCCGCAGATGCTTGACTTCTGCTACCTCGTGAATCCTTATTTTCGTCGTTCCAAGATTATTGATGAACTAGAGGCCAACTTCCGCACTCTACTTGGAGAATACCCCTCGGGCATGATGGTTAACACGTTGCTTGCCAGCAAATGCTGGGGAGTCAAGGAAGATTACATTATCCCCGGCAACGGTGCTGCCGAGCTTATCAAAGCTCTGATGGAGAACCTTGAAGGCATGGTGGGTGTAGTGAGGCCCACGTTTGAGGAATATCCTAACCGCATGGATCCAAGTCGTGTTGTGTCATTCGTGCCCCAAAATCGTGATTTCCGCTATACCGCCGACGACTTGATGGAATTTTTCGGCAATAATCATGTTGAGACGTTGCTTCTTATAAATCCCGACAATCCCTCGGGTAACTTCATTGCACTCGACGACGTGTGCCGTCTGGCATCATGGTGCGAGAGCAGGGGCATACGTTTTATCGTCGATGAGAGTTTTGTGGATTTCAGCGAGCAGTGGGAAACATCGTCACTGTTGCGCGACAGTTATCTCGAAGCCTATCCTCACATGGTGGTAATGAAGTCTATTTCCAAAAGCTATGGCGTACCCGGTTTGCGTTTGGGTATTATGGCTAGCGCCGACACTGACCTCATCCTGACAATGAAGAAACAGGTGAGTATATGGAACATCAACTCATTTGCCGAGTTCTTTATGCAGATTTACACCAAGTACGAGAAAGACTACCACAAGGCTTGCAACAAGTTCCTTGAGGTTCGTGCTGACTTTGAATCACAGCTGCGCAACATCCCGTTCCTGCATGTGCAACCGTCGCAGGCCAACTTTTTCCTGTGTGAAGTGTTGGCCCCGTACACAGCAAATGACCTGGCACTGGTTCTGCTCAAAGACCACAATATCCTCATCAGTTCGTGCAGCAACAAGAAGGGTATTGAACCTAACAAATACATACGCTTGGCAGTGCGCGACGAGTCTGATAACGCTCGGCTTATCGCTGCTCTCAAGGCATTATCATAAATTTCGTGTGTCATGGACAGTAACAAGGTACTCATCATTCAGCACGATGTTATACGCCGCCTCGGCATCACTCCCTCACAGTGCGTGAGGTGGGTTGAGGAGTCGTTCGGCATCAAGCACCAGGCAACATTGCCGCCCAAGTCAAGCATTCATCCTCAAGGCGATGACTTTTTCAACACCATGCCTGCTTTGCTTCCCGCAGAGTATGGCCGTTTCAGCGTGAAAGAAGTACATCGCATTGAGGGGCAAGTTCCTGCTTTGGGTAGCGATATCTTACTCTATGATAGCACTACAGGACGCTTGCTTGCAATGATGGATGCCGACTGGATTACTGCTATGCGCACTGGTGCCGTTGCTGCCTTGTCATATAGGCTCTTTGCTCGACAAGGAGCTACCTGTGTGGGGTTTATGGGGCTAGGAAACACAGCCCGTGCCACTGCGTTGTGTCTGCTTGACGACAACCGCGACAAGCAATTCTCGTTCACATTGCTGCGCTACAAGGACCAGGCAGATGATTTTATGAACCGCCTCGGCGGGTATGACAACGTAACCTTCGATGTCGTTGACACAGTCGAGCAGATGCTCGATAAGGTTCAGGTTTTGGTTTCGTGCATCACATCGGCATCTGGACTGGTGTGCAGCGACGACAGCAGGTTTTCCACTGGTATGCTGCTTATTCCAGTCCACACTCGCGGATTTCAGAATTGTGACTTGTTTTTTGATAAAGTCTTTGGCGACGACACTGCACATGTGTGCGGATTCAAGTATTTCTCGCAGTTCAAGCGTTTTGACGAACTGTCTAGTGTGTTGCGAGGCTTGGCTCCCGGGCGTGAGAACGATGACGAGCGTATCCTGTGCTATAATATAGGCCTGGGTGTTCACGACGCTGTCTATGCCAGCAAGATATATGACATGATTGTCGAGAACGGCATTGAAGTTGAATCATTTAACCAGATTAAGGAAACCGCAAAGGCATGGGTATGACATTATGAAACAGGGGTTCTTGCATAAGGTTCTGCGATACGCTTATCTGCACGGTTACAAATACCGGGCCACAGAGCGTGCACATGCCCGCCTTGTGCAGCAGGTGCAAAAAGACTGCCCCGTGAATGTCGTTTTCATGGCGATGAATGTGGCTATGTGGCGTTACCAGCGATTATGGGAACTCATGAACGCCGACGAGCGTTTCAATGTCGCGATAGTGCTTTCGCCCTGTATTGACTATGATAGGCAAACGAGTGTCAGCGAGTTAAAGAAATTGCGTGCTTATTTTGACGAGCGCAACATGCCCTATGTGGACTACGACTTGGAGCATGATGCAGCACCTGTGGACATACGCAAGGAGATTAATCCCTTATTGATGTTCTATCCGCAGCCCTATGAAAACTTGCTTGCTCCCGAGCATGACTGCACGGCTTTCTACGATAGGCTCATCTGCTACTATCCTTATGCTTTCTGGACAAGTAAGGGAAAGTGGAGTTATGACTTTCATTTTCATAACCTTGCTTGGCGCTTGTATTATTCAACATCGTTGCATCTTAAAGAGGCACAGCACACCGCATCCAATAAGGGCCGTAACGTTAGGGTAGTGGGATATTCTAACGCCGACGATTATCTGTGCAGTGAATTTGCCGATGTGTGGAAACCTTGCCAAACAAATGTAAAGCGCATAGTGTGGGCTCCTCATTACTCTATTGTTGAGAAATATGGACTCGTTCCGAGGTCAAATTTTCTATGGATGGCAAAGTATATGGTTGAGTTGGCTACCGAGAATCCCGACAAGCTGCAGATTGCCTTCAAGCCTCATCCTCGTTTAATAAACGAATTGTACAAACACCCCGATTGGGGAAAAGAGAAAGCCGACGCCTATTACAAATCGTGGCAAGATATGCCTAACACCCAGCTTGAGACGGGTGGTTTCATAGACTTGTTCATGACAAGCGATGCTATTATCCACGATAGCGGATCGTTTGCCGTTGAGTATCATTATTCTCGAAAACCAGCCATGTTCGTGTCTCGCGACATGACACGTTTGCTTGAAACCCAAAGCGAATTTGGCAAACTTGCCTATGCGATGCATTACATAGGGGAGAGCTGTGATGACATAAAGAACTTTATCAGCGATGTTGTTCTGGATGGTAAGGATCCATTGAAGGCTGAACGTGAAAAGTTTTATAGTGACTACTTGTTGCCTCCTGGAGGCAGATGCGTAGCGCAAAACACAATAAATGACCTTGTTGAATCATTAAAGTTAAAGTAAATATGGAGCAAGGCAATTTAAGGAGCAAGACAGTCAACGGCGTGATATGGAGTTTCATTGAGAGATTCTCCGTGCAGGGTGTTGTGTTTGTTCTTGACCTTATTATTGCCCGGCTCATAGGTCCGGATAACTATGGTTTGATTGCTATGCTGGCAATCTTCATGTCGATTTCGCAGGTGTTTATCGATGGCGGGTTTTCAAGTGCACTGATACAGCGCAAAGACCGTTCGGAGTCTGATTTCTCTACGGTGTTCTATATCAACATAGGAATCAGCATACTCACATATTTGGCATTATTCTTTTCAGCCCCAGCAATAGCCAGGTTCTTTAACCAGCCCATTTTGGATCCTATCACAAAAGTTTATTCCATAAACCTGGTTATAAACTCGCTTGTTGCGGTTAACCGCACTAAACTCACGATCGACGTTGACTTTAAGACGCAAAGCAAGATTTCGTTTTATAGTGCGGTTTTGTCGGGTGTGGTGGGTGTTGTGCTCGCTTATCTCGGTTATGGCGTGTGGGCTCTTGTGATTCAATCACTTGCACTGGCAGCGCTAAATGTTTTATTAAGTTTTTACTACGTCAGATGGTTCCCGCGCGCAGGATTCAGCGTGGAATCGTTTAAATCGCTTTTCTCGTTTGGGTCAAAATTGCTTGCTGCAAATGTTATCAGCGCGTTGTATGCCAAGGCTTACGATGTCGTGATAGGCAAAAGATTTAATAAAGCCGACCTTGGCTTGTATTCCCGTGCCGATAAATTCAACCAATTTGCAAGTAGTAATATAGGCGGCGTGTTGGCACGAGTGTCGTTTCCTGTGCTCAGCGCTATCCAGAATGACGACGTTAGGCTCAAGGCTGCCTATAAGAAGTACATGCAGATTTCTGCGCTTGTGGTTTTCCCGTTGATTCTTGGCATGTGTGGAGTGGCTCGCCCCATGATTGAGACATTGCTTGGCCAGGACTGGCTGGGATGTGTGCCCATGCTGCAGATTCTTGCTTTTGCTTATCTGTGGGATTGCGTGGTAACGGTGAATTTGAATCTTATATATGTCAAGGGACACAGCGATTATGTGCTGAAACTTGAAGTAATTAAGAAGGCAATAGCATTCGGCATTCTTGCTATCACGTTATTTTTCGATAGCCTGGTTGCTATATGCTGGGGAAGGGTTATTTATTCTCTGATTGCTTTCTATCTAAATACATACTATACCAATAAGTTGCTTAACTATGGTTTCTTTACTCAATTAAAGGAATTATCTCCCATATTGGCAATGTCGCTCACAATCACTGGCATTGCGTTAGGTCTCAGTTGGATGGTTAGCAACGCATTGTTGTCATTGTTGATCTCGCTGGCTGTGTGCCCTGTGGTATATGTATTGATGTGCCACATTCTTAAGGTTGAGGCATATAGTGAGGTGCTAGATATAATTAAAAGCAAATTAAATGGACTCAAGGGTTAATGACATATTGCCAGTTAAAAAGCAACGTGAGAGTAACATGGAATTACTTCGCATTGTTGCGATGCTGCTTGTGATGGTGGTGCATGCTAATTTTCGTGCTCTGCCAGTGCCCACTGCACATGAGATCATAGCCGAGCCTACGTCGAAGTTTCTTATGTTTTTCACCGAGGCTGTATCGGTTATTGCTGTCAATGTGTTTGTTCTGATGTCGGGTTGGTTTGGTATAAGGCCCAAAGCTAAAAGGCTAGGAGAATTGCTTTTCCAAGTGCTGTTTTTCGGTCTTTTCGGCATTGTTGTATGTTGGGTTTTTGCTCCCGACAGGTTGCTCACTACACCTCAATATGGCAGTGCGATTTCTCGGTTGTTCATGTGCGGCGAAACCGATTATTGGTTTGTCAAGACTTACATAGCGTTATATTTGATTTCGCCTGTGCTTAATGCATTTATCGAGAAAGCATCGCAGAGGCAGTTTGCTACAGTTCTCATTGCATTCTTCGTATTCCAGTGTGCCTATGACTGGCTGTCTAATGCCACAAAATGGATGGCTAGCGGTTATTCGCTCACGTCGTTTGCATGGCTTTATATGCTTGCAAGGTATATGCGACTGTATCCCGTTAAATTGTGGCAAAAGGGTAAATGGTTTGATGCTTGT
Source organism: Sodaliphilus sp. (assembly GCF_045598405.1). Taxonomy (NCBI): domain Bacteria; kingdom Pseudomonadati; phylum Bacteroidota; class Bacteroidia; order Bacteroidales; family Muribaculaceae; genus Sodaliphilus; species Sodaliphilus sp. The sequence continues at coordinate 24,212 of NZ_JAZLLZ010000080.1, read as the reverse complement.
GTATATGCTTGCTACGTGGCAATATTGACAATAGCAATGTTTTTCATCAAGAAAAATGGACTCAGGGGCGGAATACTTTATTTCTACTCATGTCCTTTAGTTATTCTTGGTGCAATACATTTCATGCTGTTTTTCACCAAGTTGCCTCCGTTCAGCAACAAGATTGTTAACTGGGTGGCTATTTCATCGTTTGCAATATACTTGACTCATTCGAGTAACTTCATTGGCGGGTTTTACGACAAGTGGATTCTTGGGTGGTTCATGACAATGTCGCGTGGCGAGTTTATTGGCTGCACGTCATTGCTCATTACGGCGGTGTTTGTAGGTTCAATCCTTGTCGATAAGGTTCGCATTGCTTTGTGGCAGGGTTTGATATTGTGTTGTGACAAAATAAAAAACAAAAACAAATAAATTCAACTTATGAAAAAAGTTATGTTAGTTTTCGGGACACGTCCCGAAGCAATTAAGATGGCTCCGCTTGTGAAAGCGTTTCAGCAACATACACAGGACTTTGAGACTGTGGTATGCGTTACCGGTCAGCACCGTGAGATGCTTGACCAAGTACTTGAAATCTTTGACATCAAACCAAATTATGACCTTAACATCATGAAGCAAGGTCAGGATTTATATGATGTTACTAGCAGAGTGCTTTTGGGCATGCGCGATGTGCTCAAGGAGGTCGCTCCTGATGTTGTGCTTGTGCATGGCGACACTACCACTAGCACTGCGGCTGCTATTGCAGCGTTCTATCAGCAGATACCCGTGGGACATGTTGAGGCAGGTCTTCGCACTCATAACCTTTACAGCCCTTGGCCTGAGGAAATGAACCGTCAGGTGACCGGACGCATTGCGACATTTGATTTTGCACCCACGCCGTTGAGTCGCCAGAACCTTCTCGATGAGGCTGTGCCTGAAAGTCGCATTTTTGTCACCGGTAACACCGTGATTGATGCCCTCTATTGGGTTGTTGACAAAATCAAGTCTAATCCCGACATTGACGCCACATTGAGTAAAGTGCTCAACGATAGCGGTTATGATGTCTCACGCTTGACAAATGGGCGCCGCATGGTTCTTATCACAGGCCACCGTCGTGAGAACTTTGGCGACGGTTTCTTGAACATCTGCCGTGCGATTAAGAACCTGAGCGAACGATATCCCGAGGTGGATTTTGTTTACCCCATGCACTTGAATCCCAACGTGCGCCGTCCCATCCATGAGGTGTTTGGCGAAGATTTGAGCAATCTGGGTAACCTGTTTTTCATTGAACCACTTGAGTACTTGAGCTTTGTTTATCTCATGGAGAAATCTAGCATAGTGCTTACCGATAGCGGTGGTATCCAGGAGGAGGCACCCGGACTGGGCAAGCCTGTGCTTGTGATGCGCGACACAACCGAGCGACCCGAGGCTCTTGACGCTGGCACTGTGAAGCTCGTGGGCACTGACTATGACGCCATAGTGAACAATGTTTCGCTTTTGATTGATGACCAAGAGGCTTACATGAAGATGAGCAAGGCCGTTAACCCTTATGGCGACGGAAAAGCGTGCGAGCGCATTGTGAATGCATTGAAATAAGAATTACAACAATAATATTACAGATTTAAGATGAAAGGAAAGATTTTAGTTACCGGAGGAACTGGATTTATCGGTTCGCACACCACAGTAGAATTGCAGAACGCAGGTTATGAAGTTGTGATTATCGACAACCTCAGCAACAGTAATGTGGAAGTGCTCGATGGCATTGAGAAGATTACAGGCATCCGCCCCGCGTTTGTAGAAGGTGACTGCACCGACCGTGCCACCGTGCGTCGTCTCTTTGAGGAGCACAAAGGTATCAGCGGCATCATCAACTTTGCAGCAAGCAAGGCTGTGGGAGAGAGCGTAGAAAAACCTATTCTTTACTACCGCAATAACCTTAATATCTTGCTCAACTTGCTCGAGCTTATGCCCGAGTTTGGCGTGAAAGGTTTCGTGTTCTCATCGTCATGCACCGTATATGGCGAGCCCGATGTGAACCCCATTACCGAGAGCGCTCCCACCAAGAAGGCAACATCACCCTATGGTGCGACAAAGCAAATCTCGGAGGATATCATTGCCGACGTGATAAAGAGTGGTAGCCCCATTAAGGCTATCTTGCTGCGTTACTTCAACCCTGTGGGTGCTCATCCCAGTGCAGAGATAGGCGAGTTGCCTAATGGCGTGCCCCAGAACTTGGTTCCTTACCTCACACAGACTGCCATAGGCATTCGTCCCATGCTCAGCGTGTTTGGTAATGATTATGACACTCCCGACGGTTCATGCATACGTGACTTTATCAACGTAGTTGACCTTGCAAAGGCTCATGTCACTGCTCTCGACCGCATGCTTGAGGACAAGAGCGACGAAGCTCTCGAAGTGTTCAACATCGGTACAGGCAACGGAGTGAGTGTGCTCCAACTTATCAATGCCTTTGAAAAGGCAACCGGTGTGAAAGTGCCTCATAAGATTGTAGGCCGTCGCGCAGGTGACATCGAGAAGATATGGGCCGATCCCAAGAAGGCTAACGAAGTTCTCGGCTGGACAGCACAAGAAACTATCGAAGACACTATGCTCAGCGCATGGAAATGGCAGCAGAAGCTTCGCGAGCGCGGCATTATGTAATACTAGTTTATACTTGTAAAAAAGACGAGTGGCTTTGCGTGTCAAAGTCTCTCGTTTTTTTTCGTAGTGTGTGTTGTAATATTGAATTTTTAGCATCGGTGATTAGTTGTCGCCTAGATGTTTTGTAGTGTTTTTGTTTAATTAACGCATGGATTGTGGGCGGTTTGGGGAATTATTGTTATTTTTGCGGTATGAAAAAGATTATTATGACATTATGCTCTGTAATGATGCTGTGTGCGTCGTGCGGGAGCTTGCAGCAGACAGCTGTGCTTGACGAGATAAGAAAAATTGATAATATCTCGACTTATCATGTGCCGGTGTCTCCACTGGGCACGTTGCTCAATTTGGGAACCAAGGCTGCAAAAGTGCCCGGTTTTGACTTGACTGCTTTGAATAACGTTAAGTCGATAGATGTGATTACAGTTAACCGTCAGAGCGGTGCTTTAAATAAGGTGCATGGACTGCTTGAACAGTTCTACAAAGGAAAAACTTATGAATTGATTTTCCAGGCCAAGGAGAATCAACGAAAGAATGTGTCAATCTATGGCATTCAGTTGAGCAGTGGTGAGTATAGCAATATCATTGTTATTAATGAGACTGACAACGAGATTAATATTGTTGAAATTAAGGGTACGCTTTCGCTTGATGATTTGAAACTGTTTGATAAGTTATGAAAAAGTTTGCATTAAGTGTCTTTGTTCTGGCAGTGAGTGCTTCAGCCTATGGCCAGGACGATGCTTTTGAACCGATGTCGATAGAGGACTTTGTGCTGACATCGACTCCTTACGGAGTTGGGGCGATGAGTAAATATCCTGCCGATGGCAAGTATTATGTGCGTCTGGTGGGTGGAAACAAGATTGTGAGATATAGTTATGCCGACGCCGAGGATGAATCTACGATGTATTCGTCAGAGTCAATAAATGGATTAGCCAATGTATCGTGGAATGGTTTTGAGTTGAGCAAAGACTGCAGCAAAATTTTGCTGTGGGAAGATAGTGAACCTATTTATCGCTATTCGTTTAAGGCTAATTATTATGTAGCCGATGTCGTTTCAAACCACACTGTGAAGCTATCGGAAGAAGGTGGTGAGGAGATTGCGACGATGAGCCCTAACGGTAGGTATATTGCATACGTGAAAGATAACAACGTGTATGTAAAAGAATTTGCTTATGAGGACGATAGCCAGGGGTTGCATGACAAAGGCACTAGACAGGTCACAAAAGACGGCAAGAAAAACAGTGTGATATATGCTGTGCCCGACTGGGTTTATCAGGAGGAGTTCGGTATACTTAACTCGTTCACATGGTCGCCCGATGGCATGTCGGTCGCATTCTTGCGCTGGGACGAGAGCGAAGTGCCCATGTATTCAATGACTATGTATGAAGGCGACTGCAATCCCGATGCTTCGAGGTCGCTCTATCCAGGCAGTTATGACTACAAGTATCCAGTTGCTGGCGAGAAGAACTCGGTAGTGACCGTGTGGTGTTATAATGTGGAAACGGGTGCATTGTCGCAGATGAAATTGCCCAAGACCGACGAGGATTACATCCCTCACTTGTCGTTTGCCGGTCGTAATGACGCGTTGATGGTGATGAAACTGAACCGCACCCAGAATGACATGGTGATATATAATGTGAATCCTGCAGTAGGTAAGTGCGTAGAAGTGTATAAAGAGCATTCTAAATCGTGGATTGACAGTGAATTGGCACGTAGCGTTACATATACTGCCGATGGCTTCGTTATTCCTAGCGAGCGCAATGGGTGGTCTCATCTGTATAAAGTTACAGGTCTGGATGATGGCGGACATAGTGAATTGTGCCTGACAAAGGGCAATGAGGCTGTCACTGCCTATTATGGATATGACTCGAAACGCAAACTTCATTACTATCAGCGTACTGCTGGCGCACTGAACCGTGTAGTGTGCAGCGTTGATGAGAATGGCAAGGAGAATGTGCTGGGCAAGAACAAAGGCAACACTTCGGCAAGGTTCAGCAGTGATTTCTCTTATTACATTGAGGTTTACAGTGACGCCTGCACTCCCACGCAATATCGTGTGTGCAAGGCTAATGGCAAACGGGTGAAGGACTTGCAACTCAATCTTGAATATGCCGAGAGGTATGCCAAGGAGAGAGTTCCCCGCCGAGAGTTTTTCACTTTCAGCAGTGATGGATATGACTTGAACGGATACACAATCAAGCCGCTTGAATTTGATAAGAACAAGAAATACCCCGTGATTATGTCGCAATACAGCGGTCCCGGGTCGCAACAGGTGCTCAACAAGTGGAAAATGGACTGGGAGACATGGTTTGCAATGAACGGCTATGTAGTGTGCTGCGTTGACGGACGTGGAACCGGCGGCCGTGGCAAGGACTTTGAGTCACTCATTTACCTGAATCTTGGTAAATATGAGACGATAGATCAGATTGCTGCTGCACGATATATGGCGCAGCAACCATACGTTGATGCTAGCAAGATTGGCATTTGGGGTTGGAGTTATGGCGGATATGAGGCGCTTATGGCTATGTCGCAGAAAAATAGCCCCTATGCAGCGGGTGTGTCGATTGCACCTGTTACTTCATGGCGTTTCTATGACACGATTTATGCTGAACGATTCATGCGCACTCCACAAGAAAACGGTGCAGGGTATGATGCAGGTGCTCCGTTGAAACTTGTTGACAACTTGAAAGGAAACCTGTTGCTCATGTTTGGCAGTGCCGATGACAATGTTCACATTATCAACTCAATGCAGTATATTGCCAAATTGCACGGCAACGGCAACCAGTTTGAAATGATGGTTTATCCTAATATGAACCACTCTATAAACGGATGCGGCGTGCGAGCCCTCTTGTATCAGCGTGTTTTGAATTTCTTTGACCGCAATCTCAAGAAATGAATCAATATCCTTTAATAGTGATTACAGGCCCAACTGCTAGTGGGAAGACAGCGCGTGCAGTGGCTCTTGCCAGGGAGATTGATGCCGAGATCATTAGTGCAGATTCTCGTCAGCTGTATCGTGGCATGGATTTAGGTACGGGTAAGGATCTGGAGGAATATGGCAGCGTTCCTTACCACCTCATAGACATCTGTGACGCGGGCTACAAGTATAATCTGTTTGAATATCTGCGTGATTACCAGCAAGCTTATGATGACATCGTGTCGCGCGGCAAGCGTGTGATACTGTGTGGCGGCACAGGATTGTATGTGGAAAGTGTGCTCAAGGGAATTGCTTTGCCACCAGTGCCTCAGAACGACGAATTACGTGCTGCACTTGCTGGTAAATCGTTGGATGAGTTAACTGAAATCTTGAAGCATTATAAGACGTTGAGGAACAACAGTGATATTGATACGGCAAAACGTGCAATAAGGGCTATCGAGATTGCTACTTACTATCACGAAAATCCTGACTTGAAGGTGCTTACCGAACCTCATCCCATAGAGAATGCAGTGGTGATAGGCGTGAACATTGACCGTGAGGCGCGGCGAGAACGCATCACCCGGAGACTTAAGGCACGCCTCGACGCGGGTATGATCGATGAGGTGCGTAGTCTCATAGACAGTGGAGTAGATGCCGAAGATTTGATTTATTACGGACTTGAGTATAAATTTGTCACCAAGCATGTGATAGGGGAGTTGTCGAGAGATGAAATGTTTAACCTACTTGAAATAGCTATCCATCAGTTTGCTAAACGGCAGATGACATGGTTCCGTGGCATGGAACGACGCGGGTTCCATATTAACTGGGTGGATCATGATATTTCCGATACTGAATTTCTTGCAAAATGCTTGGATTTGATTGATGAAGCAAAAAAGGCATGATACATTTTGTAGTGCAAGGTATTTGCAGTAACTTTGCAAAATATTTGTATTTATATGGAATTTGAATTAAAATCAACAGCAGTAGGGACAAATGCTCGTGCAGGCTTGATCACAACAGATCATGGCCAGATAGAGACACCTATTTTCATGCCTGTGGGCACGGTAGGTTCGGTCAAAGGCGTGCACATGCCCGAGTTGCGCGACGACATAAAGGCACAGATAATTCTGGGCAATACTTATCACTTGTATCTGCGTCCCGGCATGGACATCATGGAACGTGCTGGCGGCTTGCACAAGTTTAATGGATGGGAACGCCCCATACTCACTGATAGTGGTGGCTTCCAAGTGTTTTCATTGAGTGGCAACCGCAAGCTCAAAGAGGAGGGTGTGACATTCCGTAGCCATATTGATGGTTCGAAACACTTGTTTACTCCTGAAAATGTGGTTGATATTCAGCGCATCATAGGCAGTGACATCATGATGGCACTTGACGAGTGCCCTCCCGGCACGAGTGACTATAATTATGCTAAAAATTCGCTTAAATTAACCCAGGGATGGCTTGAACGCGGATGGAAGCATTTCAATGAAACAGAACCCAAGTATGGTCATCGCCAGGCTTATTTCCCTATTGTTCAAGGTTGTGTTTACAAGGACCTGCGTCAGGATGCAGCAAAGCATGTTGCCGACCTGGGTGCCGATGGAAATGCAATAGGCGGTCTTGCTGTGGGCGAACCAACAGAGATGATGTATGAGATGATAGAAGTGGTTAATGACATTCTGCCACAGAATCGTCCACGTTATCTCATGGGTGTGGGTACTCCCGCCAATATTCTTGAGGCTATTGACCGTGGAGTGGATATGATGGATTGCGTGATGCCTACCCGTAATGGTCGCAACGGCATGCTTTTCACCCAGCATGGCATCATGAACATGCGCAACAAGAAATGGGCCGATGATTTCAGCCCTATTCAGGAAGACGGAGCATCGATTGTAGATCACATTTATAGCAAGGCTTATCTGCGTCATCTCTTTGTTGCTAGCGAATTATTGGCTATGCAGATTGCCAGCATTCACAACTTGGCATTTTACTTGTGGCTAGTGGGTGAGGCCCGCAAGCACATCATTGCCGGTGATTTCAAGTCGTGGAAAGAGGAAATGGTGGTTAACGTGCAGCGACGTCTGTAATTTTTTTGAGACTTTATATTTCATTTTCTATATATGGCAGTTGAGCAGCAAACTAATGACATACTTGACCAGATGGAAAACACGAATGGTCAAGTGGCACAGGAGGTTGGGCAAGATATCCAGCCTGCTGATGTTGTTCCTGCTAGCAAGGAGGCGAGTGCTCCCCAGACTCGGGTGATTGATAGGTTGAAAAGAGTGTTCAGGTTGAGCAAGAAGAATAGTAATGAGAATGTGCCTGCCGACGGTAAACCGTTGAAGAAAGCGATGATAAAGCGGTTTGACGTGTTTATCATCAAGAATTTCTTGGGTACTTATTTCTTCGCAATATTGCTTCTGATGGCTGTTGTGGTTATGTTTGACTGCAACGAAAAACTGGATGCTGTACTCACTGCTCCGCTCAAAGATACTATTTTCCAGTATTTCATTAACTTCCTGCCGTTTATTGTGAGCCAGTTCAGTCCGTTGTTCACGTTTATTTCGGTAATCTTCTTTACCTCTCGCATGGCCGATCGCAGTGAAATTATTGCTATCTTGTCGAGCGGCATCAGTTTCAAGCGATTGCTTGTGCCGTACATGGTGAGCGCGTCTCTCATAGCTATTACGTCGTTTATCTTGTCGGCTTTCATTATTCCGCCGGCTACAATCAAGAGTAGAGAATATACTAACAGGTGGGTCAGGAACAAGGAGGTTGTGTATGCCGATAATGTACAGATGCAGGTGAGTCCCGGCGTGATGGCTTATATGGCTCGTTATGACAATACAACTCGCAGCGGTTTTCATTTCTCGCTTGAAGAATTTGACGGCAAGGTATTGAAATCTCGTCTTACAGCAGAGAATATCCGTTATGATTCGGCTGGATTGTGGACCGTGAGCACATGGAAACTGCGTGAGTTCAATGGCATGACAGAGAAACTTACAAGCGGAGGTATCATGGACACTTTGCTCAATGTAGAGCCTAGGGATTTCTTGATTGCCGAAGATGCCGAATTGACTTTTACCTCTCCCGAACTACGTGAATACATTGACCGACAGAAATCTCGCGGTGTTGACAATATCCAAAACTTTGAGGTCGAGTATGAGCGAAGGTTTGCAATGACAGCAGCTGCTTTTATACTCACCGTTATAGGGTTGTCGTTGTCTTCTCGCAAGGTGCGAGGTGGCATGGGTATGAAGATAGGCGTGGGCTTGCTGTTGAGTTTTACTTATATTTTGTTCATGACAGTAACAAGCACGTTTGCAGTGAAGGGATTCACCTCGGCGCGAGTGGCAATGTGGATTCCCAATGTGATTTACACGTTCATTGCTTATTATCTATATAAACGTGCTTCAAGATAAATAAAAAAAGGAGGTAAAAGCCTCCTTTTTTTATGATAAGATGTGATACAATTTTCACTTCATTGCGAATGTGCATTGGTTACTCATAGCTTCCTCGTAAGCCCAAACGCCTTGCTGGCTGAGTTCTACAGTCTTGAATGAACCGTCGGGGGTAATCATCTTGATGTGAGTGTCGTCAACAAAACTGAATAAAGGCTTTTCCTGACCATTGGCCTCAACCGACCACGCCTTGTTCATCTCATCGAAGTTGAATTTGATAACGCTGTTATCGCTCAGGTTAGTGATGGTGTAGCCTTTGCTGTCGCATGCTACAAGGTAGCGTGCATCCTTGCCGTCAATAATTTTAGTTTGAGCAACCACGGGGTTCTCGCCTGACCAAAACTCAATCGAGTTGATGACAAGCATGTCGGCGATAAATGACAGTTCATATACAGGAAGAATCCATAGCGCGAAGAACACTACTTCATTCACAAACTTGTCGCCCACTTGGCGATTCCAATTCAGAACTTTGTTAGTTAGGGCAAAACTTCCTAAGCAAGACGATAGTGTCAAACTAGCTGCCACTGCTAACACAACTGCAACAGTAAAATACCTTCTTCTCATAATTGTATAAATTTAGTTTGAAATTTTATTTATTTGTGTGAGCCTCTTAAAACGGACCTTACATAATTTACTGGTTCACGCCCTCTGCAATAACCATACCGGCAAACGGGGTCGTTATAGTATTGCGGGTTAGATTTCCACAGCATAGCTTCCTCCACGTTTCCATACCACACATGCGGGTCTTTGCCATGTTTCTCGGCAAGGGCGATAGCATCAAGTACGTGTCCCGCCCCTGCATTATAAGCTGCGAGTACAAACTTCAATCTCTCGTCACGGTTTGTCACGCGGCTCAAGAATGTCTTGTTGATGTCGTGCAAGCATCTTGATGCTACGCGCACATTAGTCTCTGGGTCAAATAGCATGTCGGCACTAACTCCATACCCGAGTGCTGTGCTTGGCATTACTTGCATCAGCCCCCTTGCGCCAGCCCACGATTGTGCATTAGGATTAAATCCGGATTCGACTCGGGCGATTGCCGACAGTAAATGCCAATCCCAGCCCGTGCCTCCACCGTATTTCCTGAACAGATCGTCATAGGAAGACGGCGATTGAGGTATGCGTGATGGTCCGGAAGACGACGAGAAAGAATTGTTAGGCACAGAACCGATGTGTGGAATCTCGTTAGACCTGTCATTCTCTCCAATTCGACTTTTTTTAGCATACTTTTCAAGAGCCGTTTTAGAGTAAGTGCGAGCATCGTTGCTATTGCTCCATGCGTCGATGCTGTCGGCCAGCCACTTGTTCTTGGGGCTAACTGCCCATGACGACGTCTGTATTCCTCCCATTGTGAGACTCACATCGATGCTATCGTAATAGGCGGCATTGAAGTTAGCTATGTCGCTATCTACCACTGTGAGAGGTATCTTGTGCGTGGAAACCATGTCGAGTAGGTCGTCGGTTGAGACCGAGTCCAACGGGAAAGTGTGTACATTGATTTCGCCGCTGAGCTCACTATTCAAATTGTTCACGAGCGTCTCGTATTTAGTGTGCGCCTCAACATAGATGTCTTTCCCTGCAAGTTCAGTCACGTTGCCTATCAAGTATGTCCCGGAATGCTGCACGAGCACCGGCTGCGTCTCATTTATTGAACCACAGTTGATCACTTGTTTGCGATATTCCTCGTTGTTGGGTACCTCAGTTGCCAGGATGTCAACTTCTCCCCTCGACAGCATTCCGACGAGCATATTGAGATTAGGGGCAACTTTGAACTCTAAAACAATGTTTTTAGTGCGCGCAAAGTCGCAAATGCGGTCGTAGTCGTAGCCAAGAGTATCGCCGCGCATAATGAAGAAACTTGTGGGACTATAAAGCGTTCCCACTACAAGTTTGTCGGGCAGGGGGTGACTTTCATTAGGCACAGAGCAACTAATCCATGCCATAATGAACAGCATGGCGGCTATTATTAATGTGCCCTTGCCCTTGCCCATAGTAAATGCTAGAATTTAATATTCAAATGTTCCTGCCTCGGATTTTATTGTGAGATGATTCTGCGCTGCATCTTCAACATGGCCTATCACATGCGCGTCAATGTTGAAACTGCGTGCGATGTCGATAACTGCTTGCGCGTCGTCAGGACTCACATAGATCTCCATGCGGTGTCCCATGTTGAATACCTGGTACATCTCTTTCCAGTCGGTGCCGCTTTGTTCCTTGATGGTTCTGAACAGCGGAGGGATGGGGAAGAGGTTATCTTTAATCACATGCTTGTTTTCGACGAAGTGCATGACTTTGGTCTGTGCACCGCCGGTGCAATGCACCATACCGTGGATTGCTGAACGCATCTGTGACAGTAATTGCCTTATTACAGGGGCATAAGTGCGTGTGGGCGATAACACTAGCTTGCCTGCATTGACGTCAACTCCGTTAATAGGGTCGTTTAGTTTTAATCCTCCCGAGTAAACTAGGTCATCGGGAACAGCTTGGTCATAACTTTCGGGATATTTCTCGGCCAGGTATTTGCTAAACACATCGTGTCGTGCCGATGTGAGACCATTGCTGCCCATGCCTCCGTTATAACAGTCTTCGTAGGTGGCTTGTCCAAATGATGCTAGCCCCACAATCACATCGCCACCTTTAATATTGGCGTTGTTGATAACTTGGTCGCGTCTCATGCGGCAAGTCACGGTGCTATCAACAATAACCGTGCGCACAAGGTCGCCCACGTCGGCTGTTTCTCCGCCGGTGGCGATGATGTTTACACCCAATTCATTGAGTCGGTCAAGGAATTCCTGTGTCCCGTTGATGAGAGCACTTACCACTTCACCGGGAATAAGGTTCTTGTTGCGGCCAATGGTTGAAGATAACAAGATGCCCTCGGTGGCACCCACACATAGCAGGTCGTCTATGTTCATTACTATGGCATCTTGGGCAATGCCTTTCCACACGCTCAAATCACCTGTTTCACGCCAATAAACATAAGCAAGCGAAGACTTGGTGCCAGCGCCATCGGCATGCATGATGTTGCAGTATTCTGGATCTCCTCCTAGGACGTCAGGGATAATCTTGCAGAACGCCTTGGGGAATAATCCTTTATCGATGTTTTTAATTGCATTGTGTACATCGTCTTTCGATGCCGAGACGCCTCTCATGTCATAGCGTTTATTGCTCATAAGAAATAGTGATTTAGTGTATGAATGCCTTTATGTTATATACAACTATTGCGAGGTAAACCAGTGTTGCCGGTGCTACCAGAAGAAGACTATCGATGCGGTCAAGGATGCCGCCGTGTCCGGGGATGAGCTTTCCGGAGTCTTTAACTTCGAGGGTTCGCTTGATTAAAGACTCTGTGAAGTCGCCAAATGTAGCCGCAAGTGCCACCACAATGCTAAGGCCTATCCAAATACCCAGAGGTGGGCACTGGAAGAAGTCGTTGAACCAGTGGTGAGTTGCGTAAGCCGCAGCAATGCATAGCAGAACACCGCCTATAAAACCTTCCCAAGACTTCTTGGGAGATACCCTTTTGAAAAGTTTGTGCTTGCCGAGGGTAATGCCCGACAAGAATGCACCTGTATCGTTGATCCAGATAAATGCAAAAATTCCAAGCAGTATGCGAGGTGCTGTGATTGCTATGATGGTGTTGAGCATGCCTAGTGGCAGTGCAACGTATCCTATTGCAAAGAATGAACGCGTGAGGCTGTGCACCGCGTTTTGCTTGGGGCGGTAAAGCTGGATTATAAAACGCACCACTAAATAAGACGCGAGAGGAATGAGCCACATGCCTTGTGACGAGACCTCTTCTTTGCTCATGAGATACATGGTGAGGAACAAACCGATTCCTCCAAGCATATCTACCATTATGATTAGCCATGACTCGTGTTCTTCCTTGCGTGTCATAGTATAGATTTCGTTCATACCTAGGGCAACAAAAAACGACATCAGCGCAAGATAAGCGTAGGGAGAGTTTTCGAGCAATAAAATTGCTGAAATGATGAGTCCTATATAGACTGCACCCGAGGTGGTGCGTAGAATGATATTTTTCACAATTTTCTTTTATTAATAATAATGTGCAAATTTACATGTTTTATTTTGTTTGGGCAAGTTTGATGGCTTAAAGTATGTTATAAAAGGCAAGAACAGGGCTATCTATTCGTCTTTGACGAACAGAATGACTATTCCTTTAAACTGGAAAATTATTGTAGCGTTATTTCAATGTGAAAGGGTCGGCATCGCGCCACGCAGGGAACTTGCTGCGGAATTTCTCGAGGTCCTCGGGCGAGAAAGAGGCAGTTGCGATGGGTGTTGTGTCGCTGGTCTGCGAAATGATTTTACCCTTGAAGTCGATGATAAATGACGAACCATGGCCATGTTCGGCGCCATAACCGTCAATGCCAGCTCTGTTCACTCCGCACACAAAGCATTCGTTTTCCATAGCCCTTGCGGTGAGCAGTGTTTGCCACACGTGTTGTCTTGACGATGGCCAGTTGGCCACAGCAACAAGTATGTCGTAGTTATTGTTCACGTTACGGCAGAATACAGGGAAGCGCAGGTCGTAGCATACGATGAGTTTAATGTTGAATCCGCGGAATCGGATAATGGGCGCCTGGGTGTGTCCGTGATGATATATCTCATTTTCTCCGCCGAAGGCAAATAAGTGTTTCTTGTCGTAAAAAGTGTCCTCACCGCTAGGCTCAATGAAAAAAGCGCGGTTAAACAGCTGCCCGGCTGTGGCTGCAAGGAAACTGCCGCAGAATGCAACTTGGTATTTCTGTGCCAGTTCGTGCAAAGTTTGCATCGTTTCTCCGCTATTACGCTCGGCTAGTGCTTGCGCTTCGTCGCGATTGCCTGTGATGAAGCCGGTAGAGAACAATTCTGGCAGAACCACAAGGTCAGTGCCTTGGGGCACCAGCGCGAGTTCACGTTTGAGCTGCTCCATGTTTGCGGCTTTGTCGCCCCAAACGATGTCTTTCTCAATGAGTGCAATGTTGAAATTACGTTTAAGCATAGCGAGTGTGATGAGGAATTAAACGAATGGGTTAATAAGCAAATTTCTCGGGGTACTTTGCATTGAATTGACTGTAATATTTCTTTATTTCAGCCATGTCGGCGTCGATGTTGCCGGTAAGTTCAAAGATGCGGTCGATGCAAACTACTTTTTGCTTATAGTCAAAATAGGCAAGAACAAGAGGAACGTTGGCTTCGCGTGCGATGTGGAGGAAACCGGTTCTCCAGTTTTCGTTACGAGAGCGGGTGCCTTCGGGCGTAATGCCTATTGCAAGCGAATCATGGGAATTAAATGCCGCTATCACATCGTCCGAAACGCGTTTGTGCTTGCGTTGTGTGACGGGAATGCCTCCTATTGCCCGCATGAAATATCCCAGTGGGAAGAAAAACCAAGTGTCTTTCATTAAGAAGCCGGCTTTCATTCCCACTGAGCGTATAGCAAGTTCACCCAAGATGAAATCCCAGTTACTGGTGTGCGGCGCTATTGCGATTAGGCATTTAGGAGTAGGCGGGATGTTTATTTTAAATGACCATCCTATTTTTTTGAGCAACCAAGCAGGGATATTCATGTTGTAGTGAGGAATTTATAAGTCAGGATTAAGCCTTCTTGGGCATGAGTTCGTTCATCTTCACAGCTACTTCTTTCAGAGTGGTAGTCATGAGTTCGCAGATACCGTTAACCACTTGTTTAGAGTGAGCGCGACGAGCCTTCTTGTATTCTTTGCCATTGGCAAATTCTTTGGGTTGTTTTTTGAAGCTTTCAGACACGCGGCTAACAGCTTCGGCTTGCAGCAACGCTACCTCGAGAATGATCTTGTCCCAGTTTTCATAATTTGCCTCGTTGCCGAAAGTCTCAGCAGCAAAGATGCACTCACCTGCAACATCACCGCATGTGCGGCAGATTGCTTTTTTAAGTTGTCTTTTGTTTGCCATAAAATTTATAATTAAATATTATTGTTGTGTAAAGGTACAAAAAATAATTGTAAACAGGTGCGATAAACACGAAATAATGACGAAAAAATAAAAAAAGAGATTTTTTTGTTGAAAAAACTTGCACAATTCAAAAAAATGCAGTAACTTTGCAACGCAATTCGGTGATATCGTCTAGCGGTCTAGGACGCCGCCCTCTCACGGCGGAAACCAGGGTTCGAGTCCCTGTTTCACTACAAAAATGCATTCGGTGATATCGTCTAGCGGTCTAGGACGCCGCCCTCTCACGGCGGAAACCAGGGTTCGAGTCCCTGTTTCACTACAAAAGCAAGCAACAATGCTTGCTTTTTTTGTGTGTATGGTCATGGTATTCTTGTGTTTCGACGTATCCACGGCATGCCTGCATGGCGGATTTGGGATTAGCGGATTTTCCAGGATTGTTAAGGTAACTCAACTTTAGCATGTGAAACCATTTGAGCCTCACCTATTTGCTCCGATTAGCGTCCTGCTGGACGCAGTGCGTATTGCATTTCTTCCCCCACCGCCACTTCGTTCGGCGGTGGGGGTTATTTAGGTATTGTCCTACCGGACAACAAATTAGCAATATTTATTATCAAATGCTAAAGTTGAGATATTAATTATTTTTAAATTCTCATTGTTGTGCCATGTCTTTCATAAAAAAGATGTATCTTTGCAGTTTAGATAATTAATACAGAATAAAACATGTTACTAACAAAGGGCCTAAACGGCTTTGGAGAATATCTGAAATTCTTGTGGACCACGATAGGCGTTCCCGAGAAATGGCGCGAGTTTTTCAAGCGTTACACAAACGAGATATATAAGTTGGGCATCGACTCTATACCGTTGATTCTCATCGTGTCGGTGTTCATCGGTGCGTTGTGTACAATCCTTATCAAGCTTAACATCAACAACCCCATGCTTCCCCGCTATGTTGTGGGCATGACTACTCGCGAGATTATCTTGCTGGAGTTCTCGTCATCGATCTTGTGCCTTATCCTGAGCGGAAAGATAGGGTCAAACATTGCCAGCGAGATAGGCACGATGCGTGTCACCGAGCAAATAGATGCTATCGACATCATGGGCATCAACTCTGCCAACTTCCTGGTGCTGCCCAAGGTTGCTGGACTCATCACAATCCTGCCAGTGCTAGTAATCATCTGTATGTTCACGAGTTTGATGGGCGGATACCTGGTGTGTGTGCTCACTGGCATTGTCGATGTTGATACTTATGTATATGGTATTCAGACCATGTTTATCGAGTGGTATGTGTGGTTTGCGCTCATCAAGTCGCTTTTCTTTGCGTTCTTGATATCTTCAATCTCGTCCTACTTTGGCTACACCGTTAAGGGCGGTTCGGTAGAAGTGGGAAAGGCAAGTACCAATGCCGTGGTGATGAGCAACATCATGATTCTCGTGTTTGACGTGTTATTAACTAAACTCATGCTGCAATGATCGAGGTAAAAAATCTCAAGAAGTCGTTTAAGGACGGTGATTCGATGCGTCAAGTGCTCTTTGGCATAGATGCAAAGTTTTATGATGGAAAAACTAATCTGATTATCGGTCAGAGTGGCTCGGGCAAGACTGTACTCATTAAGAACATCGTGGGTCTATTTAAACCCGATGAGGGCCAGATTCTCTATGATGGACGTGACATAACCGTCATGGACGGCAAGCAGCTTAAAGAGCTGCGCAAGGAAATAGGCATGCTGTTCCAGGGTTCGGCGCTCTTCGACAGCGAGACGGTGATGGGGAATGTGATGTTTCCTCTCAAGATGTTTTCGACGATGACGGTAGAGGAACAGCTCGAGCGCGCGCAGTTCTGTATCGACCGTGTAAATCTCACTGGCAGCGAAAACAAGTTTCCCAGCGAGCTATCGGGTGGCATGCAGAAGCGTGCCGCGATTGCACGCGCCATTGCTCTTAATCCTAAATATCTGTTTTGTGACGAGCCCAACTCGGGACTTGACCCAAAGACATCTATCGTGATAGATGAGCTGCTCTACGACATCACCCACGAGTATGGCATCACCACTATCATCAATACCCATGACATGAATTCGGTGATGGGAATAGGTGAGAACATCATCTTCGTGAACAAGGGACACCTGGGGTGGAACGGCACGAAGGACGAAATCTATGACCAGGACAATGACGACCTGAACAACTTCGTCTATGCCACCGACCTCTTCCGCGACGTGCGCAAGTATCGTCTCGTGCACGGTTACCAGCGCACTATCCCCGCGAAGTAAAACCAGCATGGGAGAGAAAGGGTTGACATTCCGTGCGGCAACTATTCACGACGCTCCGTTTGTGGCGGTAGTGATGATGGAGGCTGTGGGTAAGGAATACATGGAGCGAGGCGTGGAGCCCTCGGGCCATGTGCTGGAAGTGTGCCGCCGTGATGACACGCTTTACTCTTATAAAAATGCTGTGATAGCAATGCTTGACGGCAAGCCTGTGGGAGCGCTCATTTCTTATCCCGGCGAGGGCTATCATGAGGTTAAGGTTCGCACGTTTGCCCCGATAAGGGACCTTTTGGACTTTGACCCTATGGCAATGGACGATGAGACGCGCGCCGGGGAGTATTACCTTGACAGTGCAGCGGTGCTGCCCGAGTACCGCGGACGAGGCTATGGCCGTGCCGTCATCGAGCATGGTATGCAGCTCGCGAAGCGCATGGATAAAGTTGCGGTACTAGCTTGCGACCCCGACAATACCGGGGCCTATGACCTGTACACTAGCTTGGGCTTCAAGGTTGATGGCACACTCCACATTTTCGGCGAGGACTACCTGCGCATGGTATGTTTGCTATAACAGTTTCTAGTCACTGACATTATTACATTCGGTCAGTAGTGACCTAAAGTAGTTTTCGGCTTTCAGTTTTTGAATAATATCATGACTTATTTGCTGTGTCATTGATGTCAAGGATTCATTGCTACTCTTGCAAAGGTAATCAAATTAAATGTAATTACAAACGCAAACGCAAACGCAAACTTTTTCAAAAAAAACTACTTGCCCACGTGTTCCCAATCGCCTTTCTTCGAATTGTAGAGGAACAGGTTTCCGTGCTCGTCGGAGTAGAACACGTTATATTGCGTGCTGTCGATGAGAATGTAGAATGGCCCCACGTTTTGCTGGGTGTTGTCGTAGCCTATTTCTTGTTCGGTCTTGGGATACTTGCCTGTGACTTTGTGGTATTGCTCCACGAAGTCGATGAGAGGCTGCGCCATGCGTTTATAGTGCCATGTGAAATAGGCGTTGCACCCCACGGGAAGCAACACCAGCAATGCCAGGCATGAAACGATTGTCGCTATTTTCTTCTTGTCTATTTGCATCGCCGCAAGATTTCCATGTATTCTTCGTAGGGGATGTATCGGGCGCCCATAGATTTGAGGTGTGGTGTTTCGATCTGGCAGTCAATCATTTTCCATCCCAGTGATTCCAAGTGCCGTGCAAGGCCTATCAGTGCTAGTTTCGATGCGCTGGGCACGCGAGAGAACATGCTCTCGCCTATGAAGCATCCATTCACGGTGACGCCGTAGAGTCCACCCACCAGGTTTTCGCCCTCCCACACCTCGACGCTTGCAGCCATGCCCAGGTTGTGCAGCGCGGTGTAGGCTTTGACGATTTCGGGTCCCAGCCATGCTCCCTCCATGTAGTAGCGGCCATCGACAGTGCGGCAACCGTTGATCACGCCGCCGAAGTCCTCGTTGACCGACACGCGGTATTTCTCCTTGTTGATGAGCGATTTCATCGAGTGCGACACGTGTATCTCGCTGGGAAATATCACAAAGCGCTGCATGGGGCAGAACCACACGGGCTCGTCCCAGTCGCGGAATGAGAACCACGGGAAGATGCCGTGGGCGTAGGCTAGTTCAAGGCGCTCCACGCTCAAGTCTCCTCCCACGGCGAGCATGCCGTCGGGTTCGCCCAGGTGCGGGTCGGGGAATATGAGGTCCTCGGTGAGTTGGAATATCATTTTTTTTTTTAGTTTTTGATAGTTTTTGATAGTTTTTTATAGTTTTTTATAGTTTTTATAGCTGCTAATCCTTAACCTTTATTTTGTTTCACTTTGAGGGTTAGGCCGGTGGTGCGTAGTACTAGGTGGGCTGTGCCGCCTTCTTTGAGGCCGCCGAAGAGAATTTCGCGCATGAGTATGGTTTTGAGTCGGTTGTGTATCACACGGTCCATCTCGCGTGCTCCATATTCCTGCGAGTATCCCTCGGTGAGCAGTTGCTCGCGAGCATTGGCGGCCACGGTAAGCTTCACGTTGCGTGATTTGAGCAGCGTGCGCAGTTCGCCCAGTTTCTTGTCGAGGATGAGGCTTGCCATGTTGTGGTCCATGTCGTTGAACACCACCACGCCCGATAGGCGGTTGATGAACTCGGGTTTGAACGTCTGCTTCACTTGCTTGAGCATTGCGCTGCCGGCAGTGGTCGTTGATGCAAATCCCACGCTGGCATGGCGGGCATATTGCGCCCCGGCGTTGCTGGTCATGATGATCACCACATTCTGGAAGTGAGCCTTGCGTCCCTTGTTGTCGGTGAGCGTGCCGTAGTCCATCACTTGCAGCAAGATGTTGAAGATGTCCTCGTGGGCTTTCTCAATCTCGTCGAGCAGCAACACGCAGTCGGGTGCACGACGCACAGCGTCAGTGAGCAGTCCGCCGTCGTCATATCCCACGTATCCTGCCGGTGAGCCGATGAGCTTGGCCACGGTGTGCTTTTCCATGTATTCGCTCATGTCGAAACGCACCAGTTCCACACCCAACTCGCGCGCGAGCACGCGTGCAACTTCGGTCTTGCCCACGCCGGTGGGCCCCACAAAGAGCAGGCTTGCCAGCGGTTTGCCCGGGTCGAGCAATCCGGCCTTCGACATCTGCACAGCCTCGACCACATCGGTCACAGCGGTGTCCTGGCCATAGATCTTGTCGAGCATGCGCTGTTTGAGCGTCATCAGTCGTGTGTCATCGTCGTTCTTTTCTTCAAGGGCGTTGACACGTGCCACGCGGGCAAGCACTTGGGCGATGAGTTTCTTGTCAACGGTGCGTTTGTTGCCGTGTTTGCCCATTTGCAGCAGTGCGCCGGCTTCGTCGATGATGTCGATTGCCT
Source organism: Sodaliphilus sp. (assembly GCF_045598405.1). NCBI lineage: Bacteria > Pseudomonadati > Bacteroidota > Bacteroidia > Bacteroidales > Muribaculaceae > Sodaliphilus > Sodaliphilus sp. The sequence continues at coordinate 4,134 of NZ_JAZLLZ010000080.1, read as the reverse complement.
TGTCGGGCAGGAAACGGTCGGTGATGTGCTTGGCGCTTGCCGTTACCGCCATCTCCAGTGCGTCGTCGTTATAGGTCACGCCGTGGAACTGCTCGTAGGCGTCTTTCAGCGCCTTGATGATTTTTATTGCCTCGTCGATGCTAGGCTCGAGCACGTCGATGGTTTGGAACCGGCGCATGAGCCCCTTGCTGCGCGAGATGTTGCGGTTATATTCCTCGTAGGTTGTGGCGCCGATGAAACGCACGCTTCCGCCCTCGAGATAGGGCTTTAGCATGTTGGAGGCATCAAGCGAACCGCTGCCCGTCTGCCCGGCTCCCACGATGTTGTGAATCTCATCGATGTAGATGATCGCATTGCCTTCATGTACAGCGCCTTCGAGAATGGACTTGAGTCGTTTCTCAAAGTCGCCACGGTATTGGGTGCCGGCGATGAGCGACCCCATGTCCACCTCATAGATGCGGCTGCCTATCAGCTTCTCTGGCACGTTGCCGTCCTGGATGCGTTGTGCCAGGCCATAGATGAGAGATGTCTTGCCCACTCCGGGCTCGCCCAGGTGCAGCGGGTTGTTCTTGTCCTTGCGGCACAGCACCTGGATGGTGCGTTCCAGCTCGTCGTTGCGGCCTATGAGCGGATTATGGTCGTTGATGTGGTCGTTGACACACACTACAAGACTGTGCCACGGTGTGCTGAAAGGATCGCTGTCGCCCCATGGCAGGTCCTCGTCGTCCCATGGCAGGTCAACTTCATCCTTGTCGTTATCGTTATTGTTATCGATGTTGCTGTCGTTATCATTATCATACTCGTCGAGCAGCGTGGCGATGAAATCGCCCTCGCGGTCGCCCACGAGCGCGGCAAGAGTGTTGCATGCCCAAGAGTCTTCAAGCTCGAGTATCGCTGTTGTCATCATGGGCACAGTGATGTTCTTTCGGTCGCTGCTATACACTTTCTGGATGCATATTGCAAGCAGTGTTGTCAATTGCTGTGACATTGAGTCGGCGATGCTGGGGTACTCTTTGCCTTCAATGCGTTTTTCCTGTTTTCCGATGATATCGTCAAGCATGTCGGTCATGTCCTTGACGTCGTCGCTGTGCACGTTGATAAGAGCCATGACCCGCATGAACTTGGGTTCCTGGAGCATGACCTTGAGCAGCACCTCAGGGGTGACGAGCTCCAGGTTGAGCTTTTCAGTCATCTGCAAGGCACTGTTGAGAAGCTGCCATGCGTTATCTTCATATCCTATCTGATCCATAATAATTGTATTAAAGGGGAAATTTTTACTCGGGTTCGCACTTGAGTCGCAGCGGGTAGCCGTTGTCGCGAGCCTGCTGCATGGCTTGGTTGCTCAGGGTGAGTGCTCGGTCTAGGGTATAGACCCCGGCGATGCCTTTGCCCTGGTGGTGCACTTGTAGCATCACGGCATGGGCATGGGCAGTGTCCAGCCTGAAGATGTTGGTGAGAATTTCCACCACAAAGTCCATGGGGGTGAAGTCGTCATTCACAAGAATGACTTTGTACATGTGTGGTACCTTGAAATTGAGCCGTGTGCGCTCCTTGATTCCGCCTTGAGTGTCTTTTTGTGCCATAATAGTTTACAATATAGACTGCAAAGGTAGCACAAAAGTGGCATAGTTGGGTGGTGGGTATTGATTTTTTTTGTAATTTAGCGGTGTAAAAAAAAGAATATAACGGTATGGACATGTTTCAAATGCGCATTGAGGAGTTGCGCAAGCAGCTCAATGAGCACAATTATAACTACTATGTGTTGAATGCCCCGGTGATCAGCGACCAGGAGTTTGACGCGCTCATGCGTGAGTTGCAGGATTTGGAGGAGAGTTATCCCCAGTATGGCGACCCGCTGTCGCCCACGCAGCGCGTGGGCAGCGACATCAACAAGGCCTTCAAGCAAGTGACCCACGAGCGTCCCATGATGTCGCTGGCCAACAGTTACAACATCGACGAGGTGCAGGACTTCCTGCGACGCGCCCAGGACGGCCTGGGAGGCGAGTCGTGTGAGATCGTGGGCGAGATGAAGTATGACGGCACAAGCATCTCGGTGACCTATGAGAACGGGCGCATGGTGCGTGCCGTGACACGAGGCGACGGCACCCAGGGCGATGACGTGACTAATAATGTCATCACTATCAAGAGCGTGCCATTGCAGTTGCCCGACGGCATGGACTATCCCGAGAAGTTTGAGGTGCGCGGCGAGATTCTCTTGCCGTGGGCTTCGTTTGAACGTCTCAACGAGGAACGACAGTTCAACGAAGAACCGCTCTTTGCCAATCCTCGCAACGCTGCCGCCGGAACGCTGAAGCTGCAAAACAGCGCAGAAGTGGCTCGCCGCGGACTGGATGCTTATTTTTACTTCATGCTGGGCGACAACTTGCCTTTTGAGACACACATGGAGAGCATTGAGGCTCTCAAAAAGTGGGGCTTCAAGACCGGAGAACTCACCATTCTCAAGTCTATCGACAGTGTGAAGGACTTTATCGACCACTGGGACGTGGAACGAAAGAAACTCCCTGTGGCAACCGATGGACTGGTGTTCAAGATCAACTCGCTGCGCCAGCAACTCAACCTGGGTGCGACCGCCAAGTCGCCGCGATGGGCGATTGCTTATAAGTTCGCCCCTGAACGTGAGTGCACGAAGTTGCACAGCGTGTCGTTTGAGGTGGGCCGGTCGGGAGTCATTACTCCGGTAGCCAATCTGGAACCGGTGTTGCTGTCGGGGACAATAGTAAAGCGAGCCTCGCTGCACAACGAGGATGTGATACGCTCGCTCGACATTCACGACGGCGACATGGTGTATGTGGAGAAAGGCGGTGAGATTATCCCCAAGATTGTGGGCGTCGATACCAAGCAGCGCCAGGCTGGTGCCCAACCCTTGCAGTTTGTCAAGGAATGTCCCGTGTGCGGCACTCTGCTCACCCGCATCGAGGGAGAGGCGGCGTGGGTGTGCCCCAACAAGTGGACTTGCCCGCCGCAAATCTATGGCCGCATTGAGCACTTTGTGGGCCGTCACATGATGAACATTGACGGAATAGGCGAGGAGATGGCAATCACACTCTATAATGCTGACTTGGTGAAGGATGTTGCCGACCTCTATGACCTCACCTTCGAGCAGCTGGTGTCGCTCGACCGTTTCCAGGAACGCAGTGCCAACCGTATCTTGCGCGGCATTGAGGAATCGAAGAACGTGCCCTTTGAGCGTGTGATCTTTGCACTCTCAATCCCCTTTGTGGGCGAGACTACTGCAAAAGTGCTCGCACGCAACGTGCACAACATCGACACACTCATGGCGATGCCTGCCGAGCAACTTGCCACTATCAACGAGATAGGCGCCAAGATTGCCGAATCGATAGTGGAATTCTTTGCTGTGGACAAGAACCGTGAGATAGTGGAACGCCTGCGTGCTGCGGGCATCCAGATGGCAGTGAGCGAGGAAGAACTTGCGTCGCACAGCGACAAACTTGCAGGCAAGAAGATCGTCATCAGCGGTGTGTTCACCCAGCATTCCCGCGAGGAATACAAAGCCATGATAGAGAAAAACGGAGGCAAGAACGTCAGTTCAATCTCGGGCAGCACCGACTATGTTTTTGCTGGGGCCAATATGGGTCCTGCCAAACTTGAAAAAGCCCGCAAACTAGGCATCCCTATTATTGACGAAGCTCAATTCCTCGCCATGATCGAGTGAAATGGCATCACATAAAAAGAAATATTGCTGTCCGGCTAAATCACGAGAGTTGTTCTAACTTCCCCAAACACAGTGCTTGCAGCGCAGGCTATTTTCTAAGCATAAAAATCAAAATAAAAATATTTTCTTTTTTTACCAGACAACAATAAAAAAGAAAGCCTAGAAATTCTAGAAAATCTAGAAGCTCTAGGCTTTTTTTGCTGTGAATATAGTTACTCAACTTTAGCATGTGAAACCATTTGAGCTTCACCTATTTGCTCCGATTAGCGTCCTGCTGGACGCGGTGCATGTTGCATTTCTTCCCCCACCGCCACTTCGAATGTTGGCAAAGGTTCGCTATCCGCGGCACCGGCTTCGCCGACTTACCGCTGCTCACTTTGCCGAGCTCGCTTCGCTCGGTTCGGCGGTGGGGGTTATTCAGGTATTGTCCTGCCGGACAA
>NZ_JAZLLZ010000079.1:0-14485 GCF_045598405.1 Sodaliphilus sp. | reverse complement strand
TTTGCAGACTCCCCGCGCAGATCTCACAGAACACACGAAAAAAAATATCAGCAGATTGCAGATTAAACTGAAAAATAACAGTTTTTTATATTTTCAGCTTATTTTCAGTGTATTTCAAGCGCAGCGCCACCACCTAAATACGTCCTAAGAGAAAAGGCGCTTCGCTTGAAATCAACTAAAAATTAACAAAAAATTTATTCTTTGTCAACATCCTTTTCTCTCGTTTTAGGCAAAAAAACTAATTCAATACTCTGTGGGGAATTACCCTGCCAATTTGTTTCTGGGCGAAGTAATGTTTGTTATTTTGCGGTGTAATTGTTGCTTTTTATGGGATTTTGATTTAACTTTGTGGCATGTATGCAGTCTAAATTGCAAAATAGGGTAAAAAAAATCATGGAGGAAACGACTATGAAGACTTTGAGAATATATTTGACAATGGTGATGCTGGCGCTTGCTGGCATGTGGATGAGCGGCAGCGCTCAAGTGCTGCGTGACGCAACCAACGACAACACCGTGGGCCGCATCTCGGGCAACGGCATGGTGCGCGACAGCGAGATGCACTCGGTGGGCAGTTTTGATGCCGACGGCACAGTGCGCAACGCTAGCGGCACCGCTGTGGGCAAGATCGTGAGGCTGGAGATATTTGACACCGCTGGCACTCGCGTGGGATATATCAACACCGACGGCACGGTGCGCGACGGCAACAGCAACAAGCTGGGCCGCGTGAACTTGAGCGACGGCAAGGTAACCGATGCCGAGAACCATATCCTTGGTTACGCCCGCGGCATACGCGTGGATTGGATCGCTTGTTACTATTTCTTCGGGTTCTTTGATAAGAAATGATGAAAAGGATAACTCTCACACTGGCTATTGTGCTCGTTGCAGCCAATAGCCTTTTTGCGTCTTTACCTGCCGACAGTGTGCTTCGCCGTCAGGCGGCCCGCATGCTCATGGTGGGTTTCAAGGGCAACACAGTGGATGAGGGTTGCGATGCCTACCGCTATGTGCACGACCTGCACGTGGGATGCATTGTGCTCTTCGACGTGGATCTCACCGGCACTGCCAAGCTGGGGTCGCGCAACGTTACCAGCAAGGACCAGCTCAAGACGCTCACGTCGCAACTGCACCGATGGACCGACTATCCGCTGCTCATCGCTGCCGACCAAGAGGGCGGCAGGGTGGCCCGCCTGAAACCGCAATACGGATTTAAGAAGGTTGTCTCGGCACGATATGTGGGCGAGGTGAACAACGAGGACAGCACCCGCTATCATGCCCGCTTGCTTGCGGGCGAGATGGCCGAGTGCGGGGTGAACCTGAACCTGGCGCCTGTTGTGGACCTGCACAACCAGAACTGCTCGGCACTGGGAGCCATAGACCGTTGCTACTCAAGTGATCCCGCTGTTGTGGCACGCCATGCCGGCTGGTTTGTTGACGAGAGTCGCAAGCAGGGCGTGGCATGCACGCTCAAGCATTTCCCGGGGCACGGCAATGCCACGGCCGACTCGCACTTGGGATTTGTAGATGTCACATCGACCTACACCCAGCAGGAACTTGAACCATTCAAGATTCTCATCAAGCAGAAAAGGGCACCGTTCATGATGACGGCCCACATCATCAACCGCAACATCGACCCCGACTATCCCGCCACGCTGTCGCGCAAATTCCTCACCGACATCTTGCGCAAGCAGCTCAAATATGACGGAGTAGTGATAACCGACGACCTCTACATGCAGGCCATCAGCAACAAGTACAGCATCGAGCGCGCCGTGGTGCTAGCCATCAATGCCGGGGCCGACATGCTGTGTGCCAGCAACAACATCAACACAGGCTTTGAGGCCGACCGCCCCTACAAACTCATCGACATCATTGTCAAGGCAGTGAAAGAGGGACGCATACCATATAGCCGTATTCTCGAGGCCAACCGTCGCATCGACCGCGCTGCCCGACAAGTATCTCATCCCACTGAGACAAAGAAGTAACAGAGTGCTAATTGGGTATGTGATGTAAATGTTGCCCGAATAGCGTCCTGCTGGACGCATCCACTTGTTGATACAATACCCCCACCGCCACTATGTTCGGCGGTGGGGGTTATTCAGGTACTGTCCCTGTCGGGACAGCAGAGTTTATTTCAATTCGCTTGCGAAACACGGATAAGTTGTATCTTCGAGATCCGTGAGATCTGCGCGGGGAGTCTCGTTGCTATATTGTCACCCCGTTGTTGTGAAGTCGATATGTGCGTTGTTTTAGAACTCCTTGAAGGTGAGAGGCAGCAGGTCGCATGCGCTGTCCAGGCGGTAGATGGTGTCGTTGCCCACCATGAGCACTTCCATGGGGAAACCTGCGTTTTTCTCAAACTCGATGAGCGCCTGCCGGCACACGCCGCAGGGTGCACAAGGTTCCTCGACAAACGCGCCGCGGGTGAACGCGGTCACAGCGATGCTCTTGATGCCCACGCCGGGATAGTTGGCTCCGGCATTGAAGATAGCACTGCGCTCGGCGCATATTCCCACGGGAAAAGCAGCGTTTTCCTGGTTGGCGCCCTTGATTGTCACGCCATTCTCAAGCAGGACGGCAGCGCCCACGTTGAACTGGCTGTAGGGGGCATAAGACCCCTTTGTAGCCTCTTTTGCGAGGTCAACGAGTTTTTTTTGCTCTTCGGTTAGCTCTGAATAAGAGTAAACTTGTATCTTTGTGGTGATATTTTTTTCTGTCATGACATTTAAGATTTACTTATAATGGTTCTATTGTCTTGCAAAGATATTGATATTTTCTCATATTTCAAGCAAAAAACGGTTTTTTGCATCATTTTATTGCATGTTTTTGCGCCTGCGGCCATGGCGCAAGGGCTAAACGCACGTTTTTTGGCCTACATCGAGCAGTTCAAGGAAGTGGCAATGGAGCACTGCCGCACCCACGGCATCCCGGCCAGCATCACCCTGGCGCAAGGACTGCTTGAGAGCAACGCCGGGTCGAGTTACCTCGCGTCGCGCGGCAACAATCACTTCGGCATCAAGTGCCACCGCTGGTCGGGCGAGGCTGTTGAGTATGACGACACGCTGCAGCACGACTGCTACCGCAAGTATGGCTCGCCCGAGGACTCCTACCTCGACCACTCGCGTTTCTTGCGAGGTAAGCGATACACCCCCCTCCACTCACTTGACACCACCGACTACCGCGGATGGGCGCATGGATTGAGAACCTGCGGCTATGCCGAGGATCCTGATTATCCGCAGAAACTCATCTCCATCATCGAGCGATACACCCTGCACCGCTACGACTCTATCGCTATTGCCGCTCCTGCGCCACCGGTCAAGGGCAAGGAAGATGCAAGACACAAGAATCGCAGGGAAGACGCGAAGAAGAATAGGGAAGACGCGAAGCAAAACGGCGCTGTGCCGCCACCGCCCAAGAAGCACAAGCGCGACCAGGCCGCTGTGCCGCCGCCTCACCCCAAGGTGCAGCAAGAGTCTCCCTCTAGCGACAGCGCCCAGCCCGCAAGCACGGGTGAATCCAAACGCCGCACCATGGTGGAGCAAGATCCCCAGGGCAAGTCGTCGGGCAAAACGGCGCAAGCCAAACGCCAGCGCAACTCCCGCACCGTCATGTCAGGCAAACCCCTCACCGGCAATGCCGACAACGACGACTAGGGATGAAAAAATAGTTGCCATTTGGTGGGCATTTATTTGGTGTGAACGCAATTCTTTTTCTAACTTTGTAGCATGAAGTGGATAATTTATATAGCGCTTGCCGTGGCAGCCGCCATGATGTGCGCATGCGACAATAGCAAATTCAGCATCGTTGCCGACATTGAGAACATGGGCAACCAGAACGTGCACGTGGTGTTCCTGGGCGACTCGGGCGTGCACGACTCGTTCATACCCACGCAGGACAACAAGTTCGGCATAGAGGGTAACTCGCAGGAGCTCACAGTAGTGAGCGTGCTCGACAGCCAGAACAAGCCGCTGTTTCGCGTGGCAGTGCGTGGCGGCGAGAAGGTGAAGGTGACCGGCGACTTGAGGAAACCGCACGAGTATGAGTGCGAGGGCAGCGAGACGGCACAGGAGTGGATGAAGTTTGAGAAGGAGCATGCCGCGCTCTACGACACCCCCGACCGCACCGCTCTCGACCGCGCCATTGAGCAATATGTGCACGACAACCCCTCAAGCGTGGTGTCGGCGCTGCTGCTAGTGCATGATTATAGCGACCAGGGCAGCGATCAGGCAAAGAAACTGCTGGCAAGCCTTGACGAGAGCGCCCGTCCGGCATCGCTCGTGTCGAGTATGCAGCGGCTTCACGATGCGGCAACGGCAAGGCCCATCACCCAGCTGCATCCCATGATGCTGTGTGGCACCACTGGCGACTTTGAGGCATTGCAGCCTGCCACATCGCGCTCAACGTTCATCTACTGGTGGCTCGAAAACAACCCAGCCAGGCACGCTCAAGTGTCGGCCATCAGGCAAATCGCTTCAAAGCACGGCGGCGACGTGACCGTGGCCGACGTGTCGCTTGCCCCCGACAGCATCGGGTGGCAGTACATCATCAAGAGCGACTCCGCTGCGTGGAAGCACTACTGGGCACCGGGCGGAATCCTGGACCCGTCGATCAGAGACCTGCACATCACAAGCGTGCCGCTGTGCATCGTCACCGACTCCATGGGGCGCCAGCTCTACCGCGGCAACGATATCCCCGCCGCCCAGAAGGCCCTGGAGAAATACCTGGGGAAGTAAAATCTCAAATAAGATATGGGCAGATGTGCTAAAAATGCCAAAAGGTGTGCGATAGGGTTTCTTTCCGTTTTGCTCATTCTGTTTTTGGTTTGGATTTTTCCGAATCACAAGTATAATGGTATAGATATTTCCCATTACAACAAAGGCCTTGATTGGAGCTCTGTAAAAACCGACGAGAACATTAAGTTTTGTATTGTCAAAGCAACAGAAGGAGAGTCGTGGGTTGATGGCCGGTGTATTGACAATGTGAAGAACTCTAACAAAATCGGCCTGAAAACTGGCTTATATCATTATTTCCGCACAGGTGTGTCGGGTAAAAGACAATTTGAAAATTTTGATAAAGTGCTGAAACAATGCAAATATGACATTATTCCCGTCGTTGATGTAGAAGAAAAACACAATGATTTGTCGCTTGGAGGATGTGCCAACGAGAACCTTGATGACTTGCTTGAATGTTTCAAGGAAGAATATGGGTATTACCCTATGGTTTATTTTGGCAGTTGGGATGCTCTCAACACCCTTCCTGTGGTCACAAAGTGCAAGTGGTGGCTAAGGTGCATCGGGTTCCGCAACCTTGCCCCTTCTACGATTCAGCAGGTGGGAATACGCAAGATGCATAATAGTTCGTTGGATTTAAATTACTGTTCAGACATAAGCAGCATCATGGTTCCGGAGAAATGATTTCCACACCAGGGGCAGGTAATCTTTTTGGCATGAGGTTTGTCTGTTTTGGCGTAAAAATGCAGTATGTCTTTGCTCTGAAATTTGGTCGAAATAGAAAAAACACTAAATTTGCACATACATATTACAAATTACAAACTATCAAAACAGCATTAGTATGAAGAAGTATTTAGCTGAAGCTATCGGTACATTTGTACTGACATTTCTGGGCTGTGCAGCAGCCGTGAGCCTTGGTTGCAGTGACGCAAACACCGCCGCAGTGGTGGGCACAGCGTTTGCCTTTGGTCTTTCAGTAGTCGCTATGGCCTACACCATAGGCGGAATTTCGGGATGCCACATCAATCCTGCAATCACCCTGGGCTGCCTGCTCACAGGCCGCATCTCGGCAAAAGATTGCGCTGGTTACATGGCAGGTCAGTTTGTGGGTGCTATCGTTGCAGGTGCTGCGTTGTGCGGTTTCTATGGCTGCGAGTCGGGTCTGGGCGCTAACGGCATAGGTGCTGGCTGTGACGGCAGCGTTGCTATCGCAGTTGCTGTGGAGGCTGTTCTCACTGCGCTCTTTGTGCTCGTGGTGCTTGGTGCGACTGGCAAGGACAACGAGTCAACTGGCAAGCTGGCTGGTCTCGCTATCGGTCTGTCACTCGTTCTTATCCACCTCGTGGGTATTCATTTCACAGGCACATCGGTTAACCCCGCTCGCTCGGTGGGTCCCGCTCTCTTCGTGTGTGGCGATGCCTTGAAGAACGTGTGGGTATTCATCGTGGGTCCCTTTGCAGGCGCTGTGGTGGCTGCTGGCTTGTGGAAAGCCATTGAGGTTAAGAAATAACCAAATATCATCCGTAAACGAAAAGGCTGCCTCGAGATGGTTCAAGGCGGCCTTTTTGTGTGTGCCTTTTTCGGCGGTTATTCGACGGCGAAGTGCAAGTTTGTGCGTTTGGGTTTGCGTTTTCGTTGAAATAGTTGTACCTTTGTAGTTTGGATAATTGAAACCATTAATAATGAAGAAGTTTTTCAAGCTGCTGGCGCGTTTCGTGCCTCCTTATAAGAAACAGATGGTGCTCAATGTGGTGTTTAACATCCTTGAGGCATTCCTTACGCTGTTCTCGTTTGCCCTGATAATCCCCATCCTTGAGATGCTCTTTGGCATCAACAAGGCTCACTATGACTTCATGGCGTGGGATAGCGCCCACGTCAAGACGGTCGTTGTCAACGATTTCTATTACTATGTGCAGTGCGTGATTGAGGCCCACGGCCAGTCAACCGCGCTTGCGGGCATAGCCGCCGCTCTGGTGGTGATGACCTTCCTCAAGGTGATGACGGCGTTCTTGGGCTCGTTCTTCATGGTTTCGATACGCACTGGCGTGACCCGCGACCTGCGCAACCAGATTTACAACAAGCTGGTGTCGCTGCCCATAGGGTTCTTTTCTAGCGAGCGCAAGGGCGACGTGATGGCGCGCATCAGCGGCGACGTGACCGAGGTGGAGACTTCGATAATGGCTTCGCTCGACATGATGTTCAAGAATCCCATTATGATAGTGGTGTGCCTCACGATGATGATCATCACTAGCTGGCAGCTCACGGCGTTTGTGCTCGTGCTGCTTCCCGTGGCAGGACTGCTCATGGGTCAGGTGGGCAAGCGTCTCAAGCGCAAGTCGCTCGAGGCCCAGAACCAGTGGGGCGTGCTGTTGAGCAATATCGAGGAGACCATAGGCGGCCTGCGCATCATCAAGGCTTTTAACGCCGAGAAGAAGGTGAAGCAACGCTTTGAGCGCGAGAATGAGGAGTTCCGCAACATCAACAACCGCATGAACTGGCGCCAAGTGCTGGCCCATCCCATGAGCGAATTCCTGGGTACAGCGGTAATTGCCATCGTGCTGTGGTTTGGCGGCACGCTCATCCTGGGCGGCGACAACACCATCACAGCTCCCTCGTTCATCTATTACATGGTGATTTTCTATAGCATCATCAATCCTGCCAAGGATCTGTCAAAAGCGTCCTACGCCGTGCAGCGTGGCATGGCGTCGATGGAACGCATCGACAAGATCCTGCTGGCCGAGAACAATATCAAGGATCCCGAGCAGCCCCGTGAGCTGACAGGGCTCAAGCAAGGCATCAGCTACAAGAACGTGCGCTTCAAGTATGCCGATGCATGGGTTATCGACGATGTGTCGATCGACATTCCTGCCGGCAAGACGGTGGCACTGGTGGGTCAGAGCGGATCGGGCAAGACAACGATTGCCGACCTCTTGCCGCGATTCTACGACGTGCAGCAGGGCAGCATCACCGTTGACGGCATAGACCTGCGCGACTACCGCGTGGCCGACCTGCGCAACCTCATGGGCAACGTCAACCAGGAGGCAATTCTCTTCAACGACACGTTCTACAACAATATCACCTTCGGCGTCAACGATGCCACTCGCGAGCAGGTGGAAGAGGCCGCGCGCATTGCCAATGCCTATGACTTCATCATGGCCAGCGAGGACGGCTTTGAGACCAACATAGGCGACCGTGGCTGCAAACTCTCGGGCGGTCAGCGCCAGCGCATCAGCATAGCGCGCGCTATCCTCAAGAATCCGCCCATTCTTATCCTCGACGAGGCAACCAGCGCCCTCGACACCGAGAGCGAGCACCTGGTGCAGGAAGCCCTCGACACCCTGATGAAGGGACGCACCACGCTGGTGATTGCCCACCGCCTGTCAACCATCAAGAACGCCGACGTGATATGCGTGATGCAGGACGGCAGGGTAGTGGAGAGCGGTACGCACGACGAACTCATGCGGCGCGACGGAGCCTACCGCAAGCTGGTGGAGATGCAGAGCTTCTAGCCACCGTGCTTTGAGCGTCAGCTCAAGGAAAGTAAAGGAACAAAAAACTATAACAATAACACTATGAAGAAACTGATTTTACTGCTTGTCGCCACAGTGGCGGCAATGAGTGCAATGGCAGCCGACAATGGCCAGCGCAAGGCAACAATACACCTCAAGAGCGGAGAGTATGCCACCGGCACTATCGTGTCGCGCGACAACGAGAAGGTGGAAATCCAAACCGTCGAGGGACTTAACTATGTCTATTCAATGGACGAGGTGGCGTATATCTCGCACGAGATGAAACGCAAGAATTACGACACCAGCAAGTTCCGCGGATTTGTCGATCTGGGTTACTCGCTAGGCTTCGGCGCTCCGCGCAACGACTACTGGATGGTGGAGACCTCGTTTGGCTACCAGTGCAAGCCCAACCTCTATGTGGGCGCTGGCATAGGCCTGCACAAGTTCAATGCTGTCATCGACTCTTATCCCCCTCGCACCGACTATAAGGATCCGCAGCCCAACGACCCCGACCTCAACAAGTTCCCCTTTGTGCCTCTGTATGCCGACGTGCGCTACAACATGCGCAGCGAGAACTTCAACACACCGTGGGCAGCGCTCAAGTTGGGCGGCAGCGTGTTCAACCATGGCGGCTTGTATGCATCTCCCTCGCTGGGGTTCCACTTTGCATCGAGCCAGTTCTTCTCGTTCAACGTGGGCGTGGGTTATGCCCTGCACACTGCCCATTACAAGCTGTGGTGCACCGGCGATACTCCCGGAGCCATCCCCGACAAGAGCGGCAAGAGCTACCTCGACAAGACCGGCGTGTTCCACAATGCATTTGTGAAGGTGGGAGTTGAGTTTTAAAAACGGCAAATAAAAAATACATAAATCATGCTACGCAAAATCAGACTTACCCTGGCAATCGTGGTGTTCACTCTCATCACGTTGCTGTTGCTTGATTTCACCGACACGCTTCTCGTGTGGCTAGAGTGGCTGGGCGACATCCAGTTTGTCCCGGCCGTGCTGGCGCTCAATGCGGTGGTCATCGCTGCGCTGGTGCTTCTCACCCTTGTGTGCGGCCGCATCTATTGCTCTGTCATCTGCCCGCTGGGTGTGATGCAGGACCTCGTGTCGTGGATTCATGGCAAGAAGAAGAAAAACCGTTTCACCTATTCGCCAGCCAAGTCGTGGCTGCGCTATGCCATGCTTGCGGTGATGGTGGCGGCGTTGGTTGGCGGCGCTGGTTCGCTGGTGGCTCTGCTTGAGCCCTACAGCAACTATGGCCGCTTTGTTATTAACCTGTTCCAGCCTCTGTATATGTGGGGCAATAACGGCCTGGCAGCCATTGCCGAGCACTACAACAGCTATGCGTTCTATAGCGTGGACGTGTGGATGAAGAGCCTGCCCACATTCATTGTGGCGGCGGTGATGTTCGTCCTGGTGATTGTTCTTGCATGGCGCGGTGGCCGCACCTACTGCAACATCCTGTGCCCCGTGGGCACAATTCTGGGCACGCTGGCACGGTTCTCATGGCTCAAAGTGCGCTTTGACGAGGACAAGTGCCGCAACTGTGGTTTGTGCACCAAGAACTGCAAGGCATCGTGCATCGACTTCAAGAGCCACAAGGTGGACTACTCTCGTTGCGTGGCTTGCGGCAACTGCTTGGAAAAGTGTAACTTCGGCGCGTTGACTTATGGCCACAAGGCTGCAAAGCCTGCGGCAAAAGAGACTGCCGCCCATGACACTGCCGACACTGCTCGCCGCGCTATGCTCGTGGGCACAGCGATCGTGGGCGCCGACCTGGCGCTGGCGCAGGCAGGGAAGAAGGTCGATGGCGGACTGGCGGTGATTGAGGACAAGCAAGAGCCCAAGCGCAGCACTCCGCTCACTCCCCCGGGGTCGATGAGCGCACGCAACATGGCGACGCGATGCACCGCATGCCAGCTGTGCGTGAGCGCTTGCCCTAACCAGGTGCTTCGCCCCTCGACCGACCTCATGACCATGATGCAGCCCGTCATGAGCTATGAGCGCGGGTACTGCCGCCCCGAGTGCAACCGCTGCTCTCAACTGTGCCCCACGGGAGCCATCAAGCCCATAGGCACCGACGAGAAGGCGGCGACGCAGATAGGCCACGCGGTGTGGATCAAGAAGAACTGCGTTGTCATCACCGACGGCGTTTCGTGCGGCAACTGCGCTCGCCATTGCCCCAGCGGAGCCATAGAGATGGTGCCGCTCGATGCCAACGACGAGAACTCTCCCTTCGTGCCGGCAGTCAACACCGAGAAGTGCATAGGCTGCGGTGCCTGCGAGCACCTGTGTCCCTCGCGCCCCTACTCGGCAATCTACGTCGAGGGCCACGAGCAACATCGCACGATATAAATGATTATCAAATTTGGTAATTTGACGATTTTGTTATAACTTTGCACCATAAAAGAGTAGATGAAAGTAACTACCGACAACAAGGATTTACTTGACCTGTACACCACGGGGCAATGTAAAGACAAGAAACTTAACAAACTTCAGCCTCAAGTTATAAGAGCGTTTGTAAAAACCATCAATAAACTAAAGTGTTATGAGCGAGTTGAGTTGATGATGCGAGACAACGGTTTGAATTATGAACGTTTGTCGGGCGAAGGTGGTGAATTTGAAAGCGTGCGCATCAATTTGCAATATCGCTTGATAATACAAACATCTGCCGATGGAGAAGAGGTTACAATAACAAATGTAAAATTGATTAAAATCACAAATCATTATGCCGACCTATAGTTTTAATAATGCAACGCCATTTGAAGCCATTCAAGTGGGGGAATACATCAGCGACGACCTTGCCGCTATGGGCATGACTCAAAAGGAATTGTCTCAGCGCACAGGTATCCCAGCTCCCCACATCAATCAAATAATTAAAGGGAAGCGACGCATAACAGCAGAGCAATCAATTGCTATAGCTCAAATAATGGGTTATGAAGATGCTTTGTTATACATGTTGCAAGCGCAGCATGACATAGATAAAGCGAAACTTGCCAAGCAAAATGACGTTAAATCGTCTCTGCTCAAAATTGCGGCGGTATTGTGATAAAAACCACTAAATTCTACTACAATGGACAAAAAGATACTTTCACGCCGCTCGTTTCTCAAGGCTGTGGGCCTGGGCGGTGCTACTGTGGCTGCTGGCTCGATAGTGAGCTGCGCCACGGGCGAGAAACAAGAGAACCCCACCGAGCCCCCTGTGGGACAGATGACCTATCGCACCAACCCCAAGAACAACGAGAAGGTGTCGATCCTGGGTTACGGCATGATGCGCCTTCCCACCGTTGACTCGCAAGGGTCGGCACGCGAGGACGGCGATGCCGAGATCGACCAGGAGATGGTAAACCGCCAGGTGGACTATGCCATCGAGCATGGAGTCAATTACTTCGACACGTCGCCTGCCTACTGCAAGGGCCGCAGCGAGCACTGCACTGGCATCGCGCTGGCACGGCACAAGCGCGACGAGTTTATCATCGCTACCAAGCTCTCTAACTTCGCCCCCGAGACGTGGACCCACGAGGCTGGTGTGCAGATGTTCCAGAACTCGCTCAAAGAACTGCAGGTTGACTATATCGACTACCTGCTGCTGCATGCCGTGGGCGGTGGCGATGACCCCGAGGACGCGATGAAGAAGTTCAACGCGCGCTACATCGACAACGGTGTGCTCGACTACCTGCTCGAGCAGCGCGAAAAGGGCGTGATCAAGAATCTGGGATTCTCTTACCACGGACACATCGAGGTGTATGACTACCTGTTGTCGCAACACGATAAATATAAGTGGGACTTCGTGCAGATCCAGCTCAATTACTTCGACTGGAAGAATGCTGCCGAGAACGATGAGGATAATGCCGAATACCTGTATAACGAGCTTGTGAAGCGCAATATCCCAGCCATCATCATGGAGCCCCTGCTGGGCGGACGCCTTGCCAAGCTGCCCGATCCTCTTGCTGCCAAGCTGTTGCAGCGCGAGCCCGAACGCTCGGTCGCATCGTGGGCCTTCCGCTATGCCGGCACCCATCCTGGCGTGCTCACCGTGCTCTCTGGCATGACTTTCATGGAGCATCTCAAGGACAACCTCAAGAGCTACTGCCCGCTGAAACCCCTCAGCGACGAGGAGATGAAATTCCTCGAGGGCCTCGGTTCTGAGTTGGCGAGCTACGAGACCGTGCCTTGCACCGCCTGCAAGTACTGCATGCCGTGCCCCTATGGCATCAACATACCCGCAATCTTCTCCCACTACAACAAGTGCCTCACCGAGGGCAACGCGCCGCAGGAGAAGACGTCGCCCACCTATGCCCGCGAGCGCCGTGCCTTCCTAGTGGGCTACGACCGCTCGGTGCCCAGGTTGCGCCAAGCCGATCACTGCATAGGGTGCGGACAATGCTCGCCCCACTGCCCGCAGCGCATCGACATACCACGCGAGCTCAACCGCATCAGTGACTACGTCGATCGCCTGAAACGCGAGGGTGAGTAACCACACACCTTCTCCTGGTCATGTGTCCTCGTAGACGCTAGATTTGAAATTTTCTGTTTTTACGCAGAAAGAATGTTAATGATTGCAAAATGAAGGCAAAAGAATGGATCAGGAATAACAAATAGAATAAAAATATGGGAAATATTGGAAAAATATTCATTATGTTTATTTTGTCATTCGCATTTTTCAACATGTATGCGTATAGATGGCAGTCTCCGTATTCATTTTGTAATAATAATCCGGTAAAATTCGTTGATCCGGATGGTAAAGACGGTGTAATAAGTATTTGTGGAAATGCTATTACGATTTCGGCTAATGTGTATTTATATGGAAATGGGGCTACAAATTCTGTATTACAACAGATGCAGAACGACATCAATCATATATGGGGCGGAAATCATTCTGTAAGTCATGACGGTAAATCATATAATGTAAGTTTCGATATTACATTGTCTCTGTATGGTGGGTGTGAAAAGAGTAATCCACAGGTAATTCCTGATTCCTGGAACCCTTTTAGTCGCAATAACTATATCGAGGTCTCTAATAGTTGTAAGAGATCTTATGTTAGAGGAGGAGATGAAGGACAATGGCGTAGTGAAGGGCGTAATGGTAAAAGTCTTTCACAAGACGATTCTGCCCCTCATGAAGTAGGGCATCTGTTAGGACTTCCTGACCAATATACAGATGACAACGGTCCCAACAAAGGGTGGGAGAACAATATTATGGGTAACAGTTCAAACGGAAGCGTTGACAATAGGAATGTCTCTGAAATCCTTGAAAAAGCATGGCAGGAATATGATAAATGGGTAAAAGAAGGCAATAAAGGAGTATTCAAGTATGAAATCAACCCTTAAAAGAATATTGAAAAAAAGAATAGTTGTTTTAGGGTTTATAGATGTATTGGTGATTTTATGGATTATTTGGAGTGAAGGACAAATACAATACGAGCCCCCGCTAGACTATCGTGATATTGTATATCCGTTAGATTCTAATATATACAATACGATTATTGTAACCATTATTGTTAATATATTAGTATTGATTGGTGAAACCAAAATGTCATATGGTAAAGCATTTGGAAATGCTAATTTGATATTGGCAATTATATTTTTCATATTTATAACATGTTGTATAACATGGGGATATTATTATATAACCACGAGGATAGGAAGTGGTGTGATAGATGAATGTAATATTTTGTTTTTCTTGCCAGTTATGTTGTTTGGTAAAGACTTTTTTGTAAATATAGCAACAGTCATAAATCTATATGTCTCATTATGTGTTATTCTTACTGTTAGTTGTATAGTATATATATCAATATTATTTCAAAATGAGATTCGTTAGAAACCTTATAACAGGTGTCATTCTCATCTCGCTATCATGCCAGATTGCTTTTGCCCAATCAAATGTTGACAACGAATACGAAGGAAGAAATAGATAGTATAAAACAAACACGATAATCACAGGGACACCCGCATAAAATACACAGAGCCTTGCGACATCCCGTCGTGAGGCTCTGTATAAATAAACCCATAAACAAATCTAACCTTTTGAAGTTCTAATTTTAGAAGTACTAGAACCAATTTTTTTATTAACCGATGCAAAATTACTGCTTATCTTGCAATAATTAGGGATATTCAGAAAATAGTTAACTAATTGTTTGCCAGTGTCGTGAATATTTTGTAACTTTACAAAGAAACCCCCGATGGACCCGTCTCGGGCTAATTCGGGGGTAATTTCCTATTTTTCTTGTCGTGAAGTTACAAAAA
>NZ_JAZLLZ010000078.1:0-3842 GCF_045598405.1 Sodaliphilus sp. | reverse complement strand
CAGGGTTATGTGCAGAACTGCGTTCTGCGTGTCGGCTTTCAGCCTCTCATTACAAAATCATGTGAGATCCCCGCGCGGATAAAAATCTATTGTAGTATAGTTACAACAGATTGCTCTGATTTAACTGAATAAGAAATTATTTTAACTCAAGTTTCGCATGTTAATGTAATTATTGCTAATTCTTTGTCCGGCAGGACAATACCTGAATAACCCCCACCGCCGAACGAAGTGGCGGTGGGGGGAAGAAATGCGACAAGCACTGCGTCCAGCAGGACGCTAATCGGAGCAAATTAGTGAGACTCAAATGGTTTAACACCCGAAACGAAAAATTCTAATTAATTTAATTTCTTTCAGTTATTATTAAATCTGTGTTATCAGTGAGATCCGCGCGGGGAAATTACCCAAAATACCATTGCTGAATAGTTACAATCGCTAGTCCGCAATGTTAATAATCTCTAAAAACCGAAATGGCGATTTGTTGTATTGTGTTAATTGCTTAAATTTGTAAGTATTATCAATTAGCATAATCGAATAAAATATCGTTGATATGAGGAAACTATTTTCTATCTTGTGTGCAACCATAGCGCTCGTGGCATCGGCTGCTGTGGGTGATGATTTCAATTTCCAGAATTGTACATATCTAATCACTAAGGAGTATGTTAACAGCGCTGAGTATGGCGAGATTACCTGTGTGGGCCTCAATGCTACCGGCAAGGCCGCACAGTCGCTTGACCTTACCATCCCCAACCTCCTCTCGCGTGGCAGTAACCCTACCAGATTCTACCGCGTGACTAAAATCCTCGATAAGGGATTCTATGGATGTGAAAACATCGTCTCGTTAACGATTAACGACAAGATAGACCTGATAGGTTCTGGTGCCTTTGCATCGTGTACCAATCTCCAGACCCTCGTTTGTGGAGCCGTGGAGATAGGCCAACAGGCGTTCTCGGGTTGTGAGAAGCTGAATAAAATCACTTTGCGAGAAGGAGTGCAAAAGCTTGATTCGTTCTGTTTCCAGAAGACCAGCATCAGCTACATCGATATCCCGGCTTCGGTGACTTCGATAGGCCGCTTGCCGTTTATGGGTTGTAAATCTATGTTTGAATACAGTGTGAGCAAGGACAACCAGTACTATGCTGATGATGGTCGCATGCTTTACTCCAAGGACTACAATTCTCTAATTTATTCACCTGAGGGAATTAATTGTAATAAAGGTTATCTTATTCGCGTTCACCCCAAGACCACCATTGTAGAGACTGAGGCTTTCAATGGTTTTATTGGCCTGGCCTGGATCGTTTTGCCTTACGGCATCAAGACCATCAAGGAGAATGCTTTTACCAATTCGAGTATTGAAGGTGTGATTATTCCTGCTACTATTGAGTCAATCGGTACCAATGCGTTCCGCAGTTGTAAAAATCTTACCCACCTGTTTGTTAATAAAAAGACGCCTCTATATGTAACGGGACTTTTTGTCGACTCAAAAAAACCGCACCTCCATGTGCCGTTGGGCCGTGAGGATGCTTATAAGAACAGCAAATGGAATGAAGTAGAAGATTATAACGCCAATGGCATTGAATCGTTTGACTTGATCAATGATAATGACATTGCAGTAACCATTACCAGCACTAAGAGATGCCAGGCCGTTGACGGCGTAACTTATGACGGACGCTGCAAGATGGTTAAGTCTCCCAAATATTACAACAACCCTAATGCTATCGTTAAACTGCCCAATTCTATTACCGTGGGCGATAGGAATTTTGCACTCACCAGCATTGCAACGCGAGCCAAGACTTCTTTGTCAGATACTGAGAGTTGGTCATACTATGGCGGCGAAGCTGTTGATTCGATTGACGATGCTGCGTTTATCAATACTCAAGTCAAGTATGTTGCATTAAAAAATGCGAGTTATGTGGGAAAGCAGGCTTTTGAGGGATGTTCTAATCTCGTAGCATTCCATTTCGGACAGAAGTTGCGTTACATAGGTGCAAATGCATTTATGGACTGCAGACTTAACGGAGATTTCCCCAGCGGATTAGGTACACCCACAAAATTCAGTGGCAACATTTGCCTCCCCGTGAGCTTGCTGACTCTGGGTGCCGATGCTTTCTATGGTACGGGGGTTAAGAGAATTGTTGTTCCCAGCACAGTTAAGAACTTGTCGCCCGATGCATTCCGTGGAATGCTGTCGGTTCAGGAAATATACCTCAATCAGTGGGCTCTTCAGTGGGAGCAGTTCCGCTTCACAGATGTGCCCAGTACATGCATGCTGTATGTACCTGTTGGCAAAACCAAGTATGGCGGCAAGGCATTCAAGTCGGCCAATATCACGGGTGGTGCATTCGACTTTGCCCATACAAACTCGTCTATTGCCGATTTCTCTGAATACAAAGAACCGGCAACCATTGTAAGCAATCAAGCATTCACACGAGATGGCGTGGAATATGCCGGCAAGGTTAACTACGTTAGATGCCCCACTATTTCAGTACCTGACAATTTCAAGGGATCGAATTATCTGGTTAACAATGGTAAGAAGTATTTAGTGACCGAAATAGGTGACTCTTGTTTTACCAACTTCGCTAATTTGACTGCTACCGACCTTTCAGAGATGACGGCACTGGAACGTATAGGCCATCACGCTTACTCTGGTTCATCGGTCACTTCGCTCACCATTCCCAAGACGTGCACTAAATTTGGCCTCGGCGCATTTACCCATGCAACGAAACTCAAGGAACTCCTCATCTTAGGCACAAACACGCGCACATGGGAAGGCCAATACTATGGCAACAATGCAAGCGACTTCAAGATTTATGTCCACAACCAAGTGTTTTATAGAAACTACTGGTATCAAGACTATAAAATCTGGAACATGAACGACGGCATCAGTCCTCTGGACGCACTTAACATTTATGTACAGCCCGACTACGACAACTACAACCTAGGTGTGTGCATCCCACTTGATTTTGAAGCGGCTCACGTCAATGCCTATGTGGCATCATCTTGTTCAAGTGACAACAATACCATTACGATGGAAAAGGTTGCAAGAGTGCCTGCCAAAACTGGAGTTATACTGACAGATCTCGAACCATACGCGATATACAAAATTCCACGAGCACTTTCGGCCAGTGGAACTTCGGTTCTCAGCGCTTCGGCAACCGGCGACGTCGATGTCAACTCGCTCACATGTGCTTATGTGTGGAATTGCGCAACAAAGAGATTCTGGCGTCCATCAGACACTTCTACGCCGTATTACACGGGCCCGGGTCGTTCTTACCTGAGTCTGGACCACAGTAGCAGCTATGACAATTACTACACCAGCCTGTGGCCCGACACTCCCGCTGGCAAGAAGGGCGACGTGAACGGTGACGGCAACGTCGATATCACCGATGCCAACATACTCATCAACATCATCCTGGGCAAGGATAACGCCAGCAAATACGGCGGCCGCGCCGATGCCGACGGCAACGGAACAGTTGACGTGAGCGACGCCAACGCCGTGATCAACAAGATCCTGGGCAAGTAAGGTTAAGAGATTTCGTTAATAACGTGGTTTTCGTTAATCACGTTATTAACGTTATTGTCGTTATTGACGCTATTAACGCTATTAACGCTATTAACGCTATTAACGTTATTAACGTTATTAACGTTATTAACGTTATTAACGTGATTGACGTTATTGCCGCTAATCGCTATAATCTCCGTGCCCTCTGTGCCTTCTATGTTGAAATCCAAATAAATTGAGTGTAATTTAACGTTTTTTACGCCATTTGGCGTTGTTTTTGCCGTTTTTTGCGTGAGCTTGGGCAAAAAGAAGGTAGCCAGGCACATTTTTGTGCTTGGTGGTT
>NZ_JAZLLZ010000077.1:0-16662 GCF_045598405.1 Sodaliphilus sp. | reverse complement strand
TCAAAAAACTGCTGTTCTTATGTCAAAAAAACTGCGTGTTACACTGAAAGAAATTAAAATAATTAAAATAATTTTTATTCTTATGTTCTTTTGTCAAAAAAAACTTCTTTTCTTTTGTCTAAAAACTGCGGGTTGTGCGGTTCTTTCAGTTTCTGTCAAAAAAATTATTTTCTCACACCACGCATTTGGTATCCGTTGTAGCGGTAGTTGTAGTACCACTGATACTTCTGTGAGAACGCAATCTCGTAAACATAGAAAGAGGTCACGTTGGTGCCGCTCCAGTAGTAGCCGTGGGTGTTGACATAGCTTTGGTCAATTTTCTCGCCTATGCGCCAGCCCGATGTGGGCAGGAAGATGCTGTTGCCGTTCTTGCCAGTGACACGGTAGCCAGGCTTGCCGTTAACGGTATCCCAGGTCCATGTGCACTCGTTGCGCAGTTCCTCGCATTCTTCCATTGAGGGCAGATGCCATGCTCCGCCCCAGTAGATGTGCACGAGGTCGAGGTCGGTGCCGCTGATGCTCTTCTCGCTGTCGTAGCGGGGGTAGTCGTCCTCGTTCTCCGAGTGGTTGCGGCCTGTGGGATCGCCCCAGCCGTAGTATCCACCCAGCACCTCGGGAGCAGGAGCGGCATAGTCATACTGGTCGATGTCGAGGTTCACAGCAGCCCACTTGGTTCCGCTGGGCAGACCCAGGTCAACAGCCTCGTAGTAGTCCTCGTCGGTCGTGAATTCCTCGATGGTGATGCTCTTGATCTCGTCGATGCGATACACATGCTTCTCACCGCTTTTCAGGGTGAGGATGGTGTTGTGGGCATCTCGCACGGCACGCACGCTCTGTCCGATGTAGCGGGCAGCGCTGAGCCACTCGTAGTAGTCGGGAGAGGTCTCGAGATAGTAAGCGTAGTCTGAGTAACCGGGGTTGGGGTTGAGTGTACCGCTCCAGTAGTAGCTCAGGTAATCACCGCCGAAGTTGCTTGAAGCAAAGCGGAAGCCTGCAGCGGGCAGGAAGATGCTGTTGCCGTTGGGGCCGGTAACGCGATAGCCGGTAACGCCGTTCAGTGTCTCCTTGGTCCAGGTGCATTTCTCGCGCAGCTCGTCTTGCTCGGCACGAGAGGGCAAGCGCCACTCGCCGCCCCAGTGCACGCGAGCGATGTCGAGGTCGGTGCCGCAGATGTCCTTGGGAGGATTCTCGCCGCCGTAGTATGACAGGCACTTAGCGCGGTCGGGCTCGTAGGGAGTCCAGCTAGCGTTGTCGGGCTGAACGGTCATGTTACCTGTGGGGTCTCCCCAGCCGTAGTGGCCGCCTTGTCCCTCGGGACCCTTGGCCACCTTGGTTGAGCGGTGAACGTCAAGGTTGGCAGTGGCCCATTCAACCGACAGGCCCAGGTCAACCGCCTCAAATCTCTGGTCATCGGGAGCAGGGTTGCTCTCTAAAGACTCGATATCTTCGGTATCATATTTCTCGACCGTATTATCGGTCTTGTTGATGTGCAGGACATATCGCTTGGTCTCGCCCATCGAGTTGAGCGAGAATAACGATACCGCAAGAACAAGAGTTAATATCTTTGTTTTCATGACAGTGTCTTATATTAGTTGTTCAGGATGAGGTTGATAATCTCATTGGCATCGGCTACATCGACCACGCCATCGCCGTTCACGTCGGCACGACCGCCATATACACTGGCATCTACGACACCCAGCACAACATTAAAGGCGCTGTTGGCATCGCTCACATCAACAGTGCCGTCACCGTTCACGTCACCTTTCGGGAACACTTGGCCACCTGCAAAGATGATCTGCTGCACATTGCCAAGGGCAAACTTAAACTCTTCGCTTCCCGATTTGAGAATCATCTCGCCGCCGTTAAATTTCATTACAGGGCGTGTGGTGAGGCTGTAAGTAGATTCGCCGCCTTCTTTGGTTTGAACAACTAGATTGTCTTTGCTGTAATCAGCCCAGGCTGTCTGGAACATTGCTAATGCTGCAAATGCTGCAAATAATATTTTTTTCATAATTATGAATGTTGTTTTATTTTTTACTGAAAGAAATTATTCAAAATTATAAGATTTTTTTACCTGAAAGAAATTAAAACAATTTCCTTTTGTCAGAATAAATCAAAAATCCGTAGTTTAAAATTTGTCTTTCTTTTAGTCTAAAAACTCTCACTGAAAAAAAATTATTAAAATTTCTTTCAGTTAATAGTTCTTTTAGTCAAAAAATTAGGTTTATTTGGCAGTCGCTTTTACGGCTCTTACCGAGCAACCATTGTAAACAGCGTTGTTTGACGTGCGGTTGAAGCCTTCGCCCAGGTTAAGTTCAACTGCCATCCAGTCAAGGACAGAGTTGAGGTCGCCACTCCAGTAGTAACCATACATGCCGGTGTGGAACACATTCTCCTTGTAGCGATAGCCTGCCAAGGGGAGGAAAATCGAATTGCCGTTCTCGGCAGTGAACTGAA
Source organism: Sodaliphilus sp. (assembly GCF_045598405.1). Lineage (NCBI taxonomy): Bacteria > Pseudomonadati > Bacteroidota > Bacteroidia > Bacteroidales > Muribaculaceae > Sodaliphilus > Sodaliphilus sp. The sequence goes on along the minus strand of NZ_JAZLLZ010000077.1, from coordinate 14,205 downwards.
TGCCGGCCATGCCGTTGACGGTCACTTGCTCGTGCTTGAGCGTGAGCAGTTCTTCAAACTCGGCTGCGGTGGGCAATCGCCATTCGTCGCCCAACTGCTGGGTAGCGATGTCATACTGTGTGCCACTGATTTTCTTGGGGCGAGAATAGCTAGGATAGTCGTTCTTGTTGTCGCTGGTTTTGAGTCCGGTGGGATCGGCCCATCCGAAATATCCGCCGCACTCCTCGGGCGATGAAACGACCTTGCTCGGCTGGGTAACGTCAATGTTCACATTGGCCCACTTGACGCTCAGCCCCAGGTCCACTTCCTCAAGGGCGCTCAGCTGGATGGTGTCAAATGTGATTTTCTCCACACCCGAGCGGGGAATGCTCAGCCTGGTGCCGTCTTTCTGGGTAATTAAAATCGACCCCTTGCTATCTTGAGCCCACGAGAACAATGGCAACACGGTTGCAAGTAATAAAACAGAAAATAATTTTCTCATAGTCAACTATTGTTAGTGAGTTCTTGTCGGGCAAAGTGACATGCCCTCTTTTTGCGACAATTCTCTAAGCCGCTAGCAGTGGTGCGTGGCGGCCCAGAGAATCATTTATAATATACTCTTTTATAGATTATTTGCGGATGAACTTCTTGCCCTCGCTAGAGATAACGAGACCCTTAGCGTCGGCGTCAACCTTCTGGCCGTAGATGTTGTAGTAAGTTACGTTCTTAACTTCCTCAACAGCTACATCGTTGACAGCAGTGGGGGTGTCTTCAACTGTGAACTTAACAACGGGGAACATGCGGCCGGGATCCAGAACCTTGGGGCTGCCCCAGTTGCCGTAGCCGTAACGCAGGATGCAGTTGGGGTCGTCACCGCCTTCAAAGATTTGGGTAAGGTCCTGAACGAAGCATATATCAGTTTGGTTGTACCAGTATGATTCTGATCTAAAGTGAATGCGAAGGCCACCGCCTGTGTACTCGAAGGGCTCGGCCAACTCAAATCCAAAATATCCAGGATTATCATACGAACCGTTCACAACTTCAGCGGGATTTGCTGTAGAAGACTTACCATCATCCTTGTAAACAAGTGTCATGTCGTTGGTTGACTTGAATGTCAAGCCATCATCACCACCCACCGAAGTGTCATTGGTGTTTTCAAGCCAAATAGAGTAGCCCGCAGCGAAATCAGAATCACCGCCGTAAGCAGCATAAGCTATCTTTGAAATTTTACCAGCAGGAAGAACGCCCTGTAGATCGGCAGCTTTGTATAGAACCTCAGTCTCACTGCACTCGTAATAAGAGAACATGGGGCAGTTGTTGGCGCCATAACCGCCGTAGTTGCCATCGGCTGAACCTACTGTAACTTCTTTGTCTTCAGCAAACATGCTCGATGCTGCAAGCAACATCATACCAAAAAGTAAACCTTTTTTCATAATAAATAGTTTATTGATTAAAAATTAAATTTCAAAAAAAACTGCAAATGTATCAACAATCTATTTCAGCCCATCTTCGTGTTGACAATCCTAAGATTGACTTCAAATATATTATTTTGCACTGCAAAGTTAATAAAATTTCCGCAAATATGAAAATTTATTTAATAAATTACCGATATTTTTTTCAAAATGCTTAAAATCACACCTGATTTGTTTCACTTTTCAATTACCAACATGCGGCGATGCTGTGCTTCTTTCAACCTTGAACCGAGATTGAGCACTGATTTTTATCTATAGACACTCACACGAAGCGAATGTCTTGAATTGGTTATTTCTCGACAAGACGGTTTTCATTCATGCGCTTCATGTACTGCTGGATGATGGCTTTGAGTTTCTTCTCCATCGCAAGCTGGGCAGGATTGGAGCCGGCAAGGTTGTGCTTGAGAAGGCGGTCGCTGCGGTAATCATATAGCCCCACAGTCTTTTCGCCGTCAAACTGCAGCAACAGGTTGTCCTGCACTAGCTGATAGATGCCGTTGTTGTAGTTCACTGCCCACGAGTGCTCTGGAGCATGAAGCAAGTCTTTGCCGAACGACATAAACCTCTTGTCATAGCCCAGCAGGTGCAGCAACGTGGGGCTGATGTCGATTTGCTGTGCCACCACGTCGTCGCGCAGCTGCGGTTTGAGCGATCCGTCGGGGGTGTAGAAGATGATGGGCACCTCAAAGACACCAAGGTCGGTCAGGTACTCGGCACGCTCGGCATGGTTGGTGTGGTCGGCAACAATCACAAAGACGGTGTTGCTGTACCACGGCTCGCGGCTCACACGATCAAAGAACCTGCGCAACGCCATGTCGGTATATCGCCAGCAAGTGTTCATGGGGTGTCCGCTCTCATTGATAATGCCCTTGTAACGCTCGGGAATGGCAAACGGATGATGAGTGGTGGCACTGAAAAACGTTGTGACAAACGGCTGACGCATCACTTGCAGCGAGTCGGCAAAAAACTGCAAGAACTCTTCGTCCCATATCGCCCACTTGCCGTCGAAGTCGTCCATGCCATGATACTTGGGCGACTCGCAATACTCGTCAAGGCCGGTGTAGGTGTTGAAGCCTATCGCATGGGCAAAAGCACTGAATCCCATCGAGATGTTGTGACCACCATGGAAAAATGCGCTGTGATACCCCATCTCGCCCAACTGCCGCGACAAGCCGGTGATCTCATTGGTTGACGCGGGCGTGAGGAAGAACGGCTCGACAAACATGGGTATGCCGCACAAGATCGACGGCATGGCGTCCATGCTCTTGCGCCCGTTGGCAAAACTGTACTTGAACGTGAGCGACTGCGATGCTATCGAGTCGATGAAAGGCGTGTGCCCTCCTACCCCACCATTATAATAAGACGTGTATTCCTTGCCCAGGCTCTCCATGATGAGCACCACCACATTCTTTCCACGCAACACGGCGCTATCGCCAGGCAGCGGTTCCACGACGGGCGTGAACGTGCGCTCCATCTCGTCAACGGGCATATAATCGGGGGTAACGAAGGCCTGCTTGCCTATGCTGCGTATCATGGTAAACGGCGTGTTGAGCACCAGCGACACCTCGGCAGCACGGGAGGCATACTGGTTGGCATTGTTGATAGTAATGGGCATCGTGCCTGCAAACACGCTGCCCCTTATGCCCACTATGGCAAGGGGCACAGCCAGCAACAGCGCTGGCACCTGCACCCAGTAATACACCTTGCGGCTGTGCCACCACGTGAGCGATGCAGCGGTGTAGCATCTCCACAACGCCCACACCACGAAGGCAAACACAAGCACCAGGTACCAGTGGGACACAAACTCGCTCATGAATATCGACGTGATGTTGTCCTCGCGGGCAAACTCGCTGAACACGCTCACCGTGCTGCGACGGCCCGTAAACTGGAAATAGACCGAATCGACAATGTTGCTGAGCAGCGCCACAGCGTTGGTCGCCACAAAGAGCCACCGCAGCCCCTTGTGGAAACCCTCGCGCTCCTTGAAGTGCAGGGGAAACAGCATGAGCACCAGGAACAGGCTGTTGACATAGAGTATCGCCGTGGTGTCAAACACCAGCGACCCGCGCAGCATGGTCATGCACGACGTCCACGTGAGCCCAGGGGCAAACACACTCCAGTTCACCACGAAGAACACCAACCGGGTAAACATCCACATCACATAGGCCAACGCGAGATTGCGCGCAGCAGTGCACACATTGCAGTTTAGTATCTTTTTATTCAATTTCCTCATTTTATAAAGTTGCGGAACTATTCACCAAAAACTTTTTAGGACTCCCCGCGCAGATCTCTTCAATATAATCCATCCGTGAGATCTGTGAAATCCGCGCGGGGGAATCCTATTGGTGAATAGTTATTAACGATGCACAAAGTTACAAAAAAATGCCCAAACGTGACAATGCACTAACAAAAAAAATATCGACCAGAGGGGGATTGCTTCTGGATCCCTCGGCCGAATTCTAAAACTAAATCAAAAATCGCGCGTGTGGCTTTATCTCATGTGTCGGTGAGCAGGTATCGACTGGTAGGCTATCACCTTGCCGTCGGCATTGAAGTTGACGAGGAAGTAGGTCTCGACAGGTTCGGCGATTTCGCCCAGCATCTTGCGATAAACCCACTGCTCGCTGATGAGGTCGCCATTCTTGGTCTCGGGCTGGCCCAGCAGCTTCCTCACGTCGTTTTTGTCCATTCCCACTTCTACCTTTGCCACCTGTGTTGTCGAGCGTGTGGCGATACAGCTTGTCGCTGTGATACTCATCATAACTGCGAGTGCAATAATAATCTTTTTCATAGTCAATCTCTCCTTTTTGAATTACAAACATTAATAATTACGCTGCAAAATTACAACTTATGTAACCTTGCAGCTTGTAAAAAAAGGACATTGTAATATTTATTGCACAATATTGCAGCTCACTTGCGGCCGAAGTCGGCGGGAATCTCTCCCCACTTGTCGGTCTCCCACTTGATGATGCGGTTCATGGGCGTGTGTGTGTTGAGCCAGTGCTCGGCTCGGGCTATGAGTTCAAACACGCGTGCATTGCGCTCGGTGCGTTCGAGCTTGGTGTTGCACTTGCGGTTACGCACCCATGCCATGGCGGTGCGGCTGTCGCTGTAGATGGCTATGTGAGGCTGATTAGTGTTGTGGAAGAATGCCAGGGCATGCACCAGTGCCAGGAACTCGCCTATGTTGTTGGTTGCATCGGGGAACGGCCCCTGGTGAAACAGCTCGGCGCCCGTGAGCACATCCACGCCACGGTATTCCATCATGCCGGGATTGCCGCTGCATGCGCCATCCACGGCGATGCTTTCCTTGACAATCTCGGGAATGGCCTCATAGTTGACATGCACCACAGGGTCATGGTGGGCAATGGCACGCAGCAGCGCCATCTCGTCGTCGCCGCCATTGCGAAACGCCATCACCGCGTCTTCCTGGTTGTCAAACGCCTTGTAGCGTGCTCCGGGATAACCCTTCACACGAGCCTCGCACTCGGCCCACGAGTCGCACACTCCGGGTTCGGTGCCAACCCACACTACATACCACTTGCTTCGGTTTCCTGCCATCGGTTTGATTTCTTTTTTTTTGCAAAAGTACAAAATATTATTGAAATTTTGTGTACCTTTGCATTATTATGAACACTATTTTTCTCATCGGCTATATGGGTTGCGGCAAGACCACACTGGGCATGGCTCTTGCGCGCCACATGCACCTGCCCTTCATTGACCTCGACGACTACATCGAGGAACGCTGCGAAGCCACCGTCAAGGAAATCTTTGCCCAGGTGGGCGAGCAAGGGTTCCGCGAGATAGAGCGCCGCTGCCTCGACGAGGTGGCTGCAATGCCCGGAGTCATCGTGGCATGCGGCGGCGGCACACCCTGTCAGCCCGGCAACATGGAACTCATGAACAGCCGCGGCACCACCATCTGGCTCACCACATCGGCACAGCGCATCGCCTCACGCCTGTCGCTGCCCGAGCAGAAGGCTAAACGGCCGCTCATCGCCGCCATGGACGATAACGACCTGCTGGACTATGTCACCGCGCACCTGGCACAGCGCGAGCAGCATTATAGCAAGGCGATGCTCTCCTTCGACTCCACCCTGCTGGAAAGCATCGAGGAAATAGACAACACAGCACATGCACTGGCACGACTGCTCATGCAGGAGTGACATGGCATGATTATTGCTGTTACATTACCACATAAGGTGGGTTCTATTAATTATGTCGAGGCGATTTTGAGAGATGTTTTGAGGAGATTTTTGACATGAAGAGGGAGTGAAGCGGGCTTCATGACCGACTGAATGTCAAAAAGATACCAAAACAGGCTCAAAAGCGACCGAAATAAATAATAAACTTTTCTCATAATTAATAGAACCCACCATAACACACTGTAATTACTTTTTATCTATGTTTTCATTCAAGCGCAATCAAGGCACAATATCGGTGAAAAAGGAACTTGAAACCTTCCTCAAGAAAAACAACATCACTAGCAAAGGCGAGGTGGACAAGGAAAACGGCACCACCAGTTACGCATTCACCTATCAAGGTGGTTACTTCGTTGCCGAGGTCGATGGCGACGACAGCTTCGTCAGCGTGTTCTATCCCTCGTTTAAGGAGGTCAACACCAACCATATCAACGAGGTGCGTGCCGCATGCAACAACTACAACCAATGCGTGAAAGTGCTGAAGTTCTCTTACAGCATTGACGACAACGGTAACACCGCCCACATGCACATCGCATTCAGCGACGACCGCATCGACGACAAGTCGTTCTCCAACAAGCTTGCCGCCTGTTTCCACTACCACCGCACGATTTCGCAATGGATTGACGACTCCATCAAGGACACTGGCAACGACAGCAGCGACTGGGAAACTCGTCTCGCCAAGTCGAAACACAAGGATTACCTGATCGAGGAAGGCGAAATCAAGGCACAGCACGGCGCCCCTTTCACCTACCGCGAGAACGACACCGTCAAGTTCACGCTCAAGTTGTTCCTCTACACCACATTCGACCTGCAAGATGTCATCTACAAGAGCCTCACGCTGAGCAACAGCCAGGGCGTGAAGGTGCTCACCGACCACAAAGACATCGCCTTGACCTCCCTGCCAGGCCTCATCGTGAGCGATGATGCCTCGTCATGGACCAGCGAGTGCGCCACCGCCACGCTCGCCTACACCATGCCGCACGACGACACAGTGAGGCACATCTCCATGTGCGTCACCCAGGCAGGCCACGACAACATATCGCACTATGTGCGCATCACAGCCACACTCGTCCCCGACCCCGTAGGCCCCACGCGGCCACGAAAAGAACTGCCCCGCAGCACCTCGGTGCTCACCGCAGTCGACAAGACGTCGCCCAAGAAGAAAATGGACGAGGTGGACTACATGTGGAAGGAAACACAAATCAAGCATCGCGACGGCGAGCCGCTCACCGATGAGCAGTACCTCCTGTGGACCATTGACAACACCAACTTGGCCTACAACTACTACTGGGGTATGCGCTACTTCAACGAAGAGCGTTACTACGACGCCATACTCCACCTTGAGAACCTGTTCTTCTCGATTAAACCCAACTTTTTCGCCGATGACGGTCATTACCAAGAGCTGTTCTACGATGTGTGCTATCATCTGGGATTCTGCTACATGGAGATATCGAATCCCATCAGGGCATACTATTTCCTCGACATCGCAGTCGGTTCAGGCAATATAACGCATGTGATGGAGCACATCAACGTGCTTGCCAACACTGGCGACGCGAGAGGACTGGCTAGCATCGACCGCCTGGAGCAAAACGTGCAGGAAATGCTCAAGAACGACAATGATGCCGACGTGGATAAATGGAACAACTTGCTTGAATTCCTCAAGCGACGCAAGGGATTCTTGTTCATCGAGTTCAACATGCTCGACGAAGCCGAAGAACTCTTCACCAGCCTGCTCGACCACCCCAACAGCCACGACTACGCAATCCACGAGCTGGCACACATCAAGCGACTCAAAGAAGCACAAGAAAATCCTTGACGCTGCGCTACGATAACGATGACGATACGCTGCGCTACGATGACGATGACGATACGCAGCGCTACGATGACGATGACATGACGATAACGCCCCGGCAACTTTTGGGTTACCGGGGCGTTTTGCTATCTTGTTTCGCTAATTTTACCAGTGGTAAACGAAATAGGTGCGGAAATCGCGATGAGTGCTGAGCAACAGATATCCTGCACGGTCGAAGTCGAAATACAGCGTCTCATGCAAGCCGTCATTGTGACGCAATTCTATACGGTCGCGGCCATATTCATCCCAGTAGAAACGAGTACGCAGACCATCAGCTTGCTCATAGGCTCCAGTTCCGTCGCTGTAGAACACATAGCGATGCCACTCGCCTGGACGCAAGTCATACTCGCGGTCATACTCAACATAAGACACTGCATCCCAAGTGCCCAGGAAGGGCTCGTCATAATAAGGGTTATTATTTACACATGAAGTGGATACTGCTCCGAGTATCATTATTATCATCAGTTGGTAAATCTTCTTCATAGATGTAATATTTTAGGTGGTTTCTAAATTTGTTTGTCACTATTTGGACTACTAAAAACGCTTTTAGTTTAATTCCACCGCAAAGATAGTAAAAATTTGAGTAATTCACAAAAATGAACTAACTTTGCATCAAAATAACACAAGACATCCAAGACATGAACAAGAAAATACTCATCACCGGTGCCGGTGGTTTCATAGGCGGATTCCTCGTTGAGGAAGCACTCAAACGCGGACACGAGACATGGGCCGCAGTGCGCAAATCTACTAACAGGGAATTCCTGCAAGACCCTCGCATCAATTTCATCGAACTTGATTTCAGCGACAGCGACGTGCTCGAGAAGCAACTCAAAGAGCACATCGACGAGCATGGCAAGTGGGACTACGTGGTTCACAACCTGGGAGCCACCAAGTGTACCAACTACCTTGAGTTTGAACGTGTCAACAACGGCTACATGAGGACCCTTGTAGATAGTCTTGAATTTCTCGACGCCACCCCCGGCGTGTTCCTGCTCATGAGCAGCCTCAGCGTCATGGGCATGGGCGACGACAAGGGTTACACCCCATTTGGCGAAGGCATGGTACCCAACCCCAACACACGCTATGGAATGTCGAAACTCAAAGCCGAGCACTTCCTGACGATGAAGAGCGGATACCCTTACACAATATTCCGCTGCACAGGCGTTTACGGTCCTCACGAGAAGGACTACTTCCTCATGATGAAAAGCATCAAGCAGGGATTTGACTTCAGTGTGGGATTCAAAAAACAGATGCTCACCTTCATCTATGTCAAGGACCTGGCACGGGGGGTAATGGATGCTCTGGAACGCGGCCCGCTGCGCAAGGCCTACTACATGAGCGAGGACAAGGGTTACACACAGAAGGAATTTCGTGCCATCGTGTGCAAGGCACTGGGCAAGAAGCATGTGCTGCCCGTCGTGTGCCCGCTGTGGATAGTCAAAATTGTGTGCGCCATCCTCTCGTGGTATGGCAAGATGACGCTCAAACCCACCACGCTCAACAACGACAAACACAAGATACTCAAGCAGCGCAACTGGCTGTGCGACACCACGCCGGCACAGCGCGACTTCGGTTTCAAGGCGCAATACAACCTTGAACAAGGCGTCAACGAAGCCATCGACTGGTACAAGCAAGCCGGCTGGCTATAAGATCATAGTAACACAACTATACCCACCTAATTTGTTGAAACCCTACTATTCCCTACTATTCCCCACTATCCCCCACTATTCCCCACTATCCCCTACTATTCCTCACTATCCCCTACTATTCTTGGGATTTTTAGAAAATTTATCACACTTTTTGCTTGTTTTATCACAAATTATTACTAACTTTACATCTTAATATAAAAAATAAAATAATTATGACTATTAGAAAAAGAACCATACTGTCACTTATTGCGCTGTCTATCACTGCAATATCTTGGGCCGTACCGGCCAAGAGAATAAAAAACACGCACTTGCAGAGCGACGGCACCACCATCACCGTGCAGCTCACCGGCGACGAGCGCAGCCACTGCTACCGCACTCTCGACGGCATGGCTCTCTCCCAAGCCAGCGACGGCAACTTCTACTATGCCAGCAGCAACGTACTCGCCCACAACATGAGCCAGCGCAGCGCAGCCGAGGCAAGCTTCATCGCCGAGAACGCATCACTTCTCACCGGCGACCGCAACACCCCTCGACGCACCAAGGCAAAAGCTGCCCTCAAAAACGACGAGCCGCAAGTTCCGCACATGGGGTCGCCTCGCATTCCCATCGTGCTCGTGGGATATAACAACCTCAAGCTCAAAGGCAACCCCGAGGAGAACTTCGAGAAGCATTTCAACACCAACGAGAAGAGTGCCTATAACTACTTCGCCGACCAGTCGTTCGGCAAATTCACGCCACAATTCGACATCCTGGGCGTGGCCAACCTCACGCAAGACCGCAAGGTGTATGGAGGAAATGACTACTACGGCAACGACCTGGGCGTGGGCCTCATGGTGGGCGAAGCATGCGAGATGTTCAAGGATGTGGACTGGACACAGTATGACAACGACGGCGACGGATATGTCGATGTGGTCATCGTGCTCTATGCCGGCACCGGAGAGGCGCAAGGCGGACCCTCCGAGAGCGTGTGGCCATGCCAGTGGGACCTCTACAGCAGCGACTATGGCAAAAACCTCGACATGGGCGAAGTGATCATCAGCAAGTTTGCCGTGTTCAACGAGATTTACGGCTCCAGCGACAAGAGTTCGACCATCGACGGCGTGGGAACATTCTGCCATGAGTTCTCACACTGCCTGGGTCTGCCCGACTTCTACTCAACCAACAACATGAACTATTACGGCATGGGGTCGTGGAGCCTCATGGACTACGGCTGCTACAACGACAACGCCTACACGCCCGTGGGCTACACTGCCTACGAGCGAGACTTCTTCGGCTGGATGCAGATTGAAGATGCCGAGCCCAACAGTATCATCACCCTCAGTCCCGTGCCCGCTGGCGGCAAAGCCTATCGCATCGCCAACGACCAAGACCCCACCGGCAACGAATACTTCATCATCGAGAACCGCAAGAAAGCCGGCTGGGAAGAATACATGGCAAGCGATGGACTCATGGTCACCCACGTGGACTACGACGCAAAAGTGTGGAATGCCAACACAGTTAACAACAACGGCCAGCGCCAGCGCATGACCATCGTGGCTGCCGACAACAAATGCTCGCTCTACAACGAGGCAGGTGACCTCTACCCCTACAACGGTAACAACGAACTCACCGACAGCTCTACACCCGCGGCTCGCGTCTATACCGGCGAGGGTAGCGTGAAACGCCTGCACAAACCCATCACCGGCATCACAAAGAACAGCGATGGAACCATCACGCTCCGGTTCATGTATGAAGGAATACCCGGCGACGTGGACGACAACGGCACGGTTGACATCAAAGACGCTAACATCATCATCAACATCATCCTGGGCAAAGACTCGCCCGACAACTACGACGGACGCGCCGATGTGGACGGCAACGGCTCGGTTGACATCAAAGATGCCAACATCATCATCAACTCAATTCTTGGAAAATAACTAAAACAATAGAGATTATGAAGAAAATTTTCTTAACCCTCGTAGCGGCATTATCGCTGACAGCTGCACACGCTGTGCCGGCTATACCCACACCGCTCACATTCACACAGAGCGATGGTTCTACTATCACCGTGAAACTAGTGGGAGATGAGCGTTTCAGCACCTACACCACCACCGACGGACTCACGCTCGAGCGCAGTGCTACTGGCGACTTCTATTACAAGACCGCTCAAGCAGTGAGCAACATCAGGGCGCACAACCAAGGCGCACGCACACAGGCCGAGGTGACCTTCATCAACGCCAACGCTGCCGAGATGACCGTGCAGAGCATCGCACCTGCCAACATGGGAGGAAAGAACAAAGCCCGCAAGGCTCCCGCCATGATGGCAACTGCCGACGTGCCTCAGACGGGCTCGCCCAGGATTCCCATCGTCCTGGTCAATTACAGCGACTTCAAGATGAGATCCTCTAGCCCAGCAACCAAATTCAATGCACAGTTCAACACTAACAGCAAGAGCTGCCTGCAGTATTTCAAGGATCAGTCACAAGGTCAGTTCACACCCCAGTTTGACATCCTGGGTCCTGTGACACTGCCCAACACCCGTGCTTACTACGGCCAAAGAACATCTAGCAACAACGATGCCCATGTGGGACAGATGGTTGCCGATGCTGTTAAGCTGTTGCCCAATGTCGATTGGTCACAATATGACAACAACGGAGACCGCAAGGCCGATGTGGTTATCGTGCTTTATGCCGGCCCCGGCGAGGCACAAGGTGCTACAAGCAACGCCATCTGGCCATGCCAGTGGTATCTGTCGTCGGCAGGCTACTATGGCGACGGCCCTGGTGCAGTAACGATGGGTTCTACCACAGTAGATAAGTTTGCCGTGTTCTGCGAGACAGCAGGATCCAGCGATTATTCCACAACTATTGACGGTATAGGCACATTCTGTCACGAGTTCTCGCACTGCCTGGGTCTGCCCGACTTCTATGAGACAACCTATAATTATGGCTACTATGGCATGGGCAAGTGGTCGGTAATGTGTAGCGGCAGTTATCTGGGCAGCAACAGCAACACACCCGCGGGCTACACCGCCTACGAGAAGGAATTCATGGGCTGGATGACTATTCCCACCGCTGTGGCAAATACCAAATATACGCTCAACCCCATAGGTAATGCCAACGGCAATGCTGTAAAGATTTACAACTCACAATCAAGCAATGAGTACTATATCCTGGAGAATAATCCCAAGACAGGATGGTATGCTTATCAGGCCAACTCGGGCTTGATGGTGAACCATGTCACATATAGCGCTACCGCATGGAGCGGCAACACTGTGAACAACACCTCGACACAGCGCATGACAATTATCCCGGCTGATAATACACTCTCAACCAGCAACGAGAGCGGTGACCTCTACCCCTACAACGGCAACAACAAACTCACCGACACCTCTACACCCGCTGCTACACTTTATAACGGCACATCAAAATACATGGGCAAGCCCATCACCGAGATCACAAAGAACAGCGACGGTACCGTTTCGTTCTGGTTCATGAAGAACTATGTGAAAAACGTGCCCACCATCAACACCGTCAATCAGGCCGACATTACCATCAGCAAGTTCAAGGTAACATGGAACGAAGTGGAAAACGCAGCCACCTACACGCTTAATGTGACCGACGGTAACGGATACAACAAGACATTTGAAGATCTCACAGACACCGAGTGCCTCGTTAGCGACTTGAGCGCCGGCACCACCTATACCTGCAAGGTAAAAGTCATTTACACTGACGACACCGAGAGTGCATGGTCTGCTACACGCACTGTGACAACCAAGAGCAACCCCGTGATGGCCAAGGCTGCCGAGGAGAACATCGAGACCGACGCGTTCACCGCAAGCTGGAACCAGAACGCCAATGTCGAGTCCTACACGCTGCACTTGCGCCGCGTGGGCATGGAAAACTTCACTGAACTTCTCCACGAAACATTCTCTAAGTGCACAACATCAGCTCCTTCACAGAACATCGCGTCTTCAATCTCGAAGTACACCGACGTGAGCGGATGGTCGGCAGTAAGAGTATATCAAGAAGTGGGTGGCTTGACACTGGCAAGCAACTCGGGAACAGGCAACATAACATCTCCCGCGCTCGACTTCAGCGGTTATGACGGCAAGGTGGTAGTTAAGATAACGGCAGCTACTGTCAGTGGCGGCAATAACTACTCGCTCACCGTCTCGGCCGGCGGCGCTTCGGAAAGTATTGTTATCACCAACGAAAATAAAGCCGAACACACCATCGTCCTCAACACCGACGGAAGCACCAACGGCAAGGTAAGCTTCACTGCAATGGCCGGAAAGAAAGTGACCATCTATGACGTACAGATATTCAACGGCGATGCCGACGACGTGATGACCGCAGGCGCGCCCCGCAAAGCACCAGTGGTTAACGGCAACCAGGATGAGCAAACCATTACTGGTATTACAGGTAACAGCTATACCGTGACAGGCCTCGCTGCCGGTGCCGAGTACCAGTATCGCGTGAAGGCTATCTTCACCAATGGTAGCGAGTCAGGCTGGTCTAACGTAGAGACAGTGGCCCTCAAAGGCACTCCCAGCGCGACAGGCGACGTGAATGGCGACGGAACACTTGACGTGACCGACATCAACTGCATCGTTGCTACCCTCATGGGCCAGTCAAGCCAAGACTACCAGGGACGCGAAGACGTGAATGGTGACGGCACAGTAGATGTAACCGACATCAACTCTCTCCTTTCCATTCTGCTCGGACTTTAAGAAACAGATTAAAGGCGGGTTCTATTAATTATGTCGAGGCGATTTTGAGAGATGTTTTGAGTAGATTTTTGGCATGAAGAGGGAGCGAAGCGGGCTTCGTGACCGACTGAATGTCAAAAAGGTACCAAAACAGCCTCAAAAGCGACCGAAATAATCAACTCAACTTTAGCATTTGATAATAAATATTGCAAATTTATTGTCCGGCAGGACAATACCTGAATAACCCCCACCGCCGAACGAAGTGGCGGTGGGGGAAGAAATGCAACACGCACCGCGTCCAGCAGGACGCTAATCGGAGCAAATAGGTGAGACTCAAATGGTTTCACATGCTAAAGTTGAG